>DATEKP010000371.1:0-18848 GCA_035277405.1 Allostellaceae bacterium
CGGGGGAGAATCCTGTTCCGGCGCCGCCGAAAATCCTGACTACACGCTCTCCGCCGATATGTCGCGGCCGGTATGGTCCTGCATCAGTGCGGTCGCGACGATGCTGACGATCGCGCACACCGCAATATACCCGCCGATCACGTAACCCGAACCGTAGGCCGCGAGCAGCGCAGTCGCGATGATCGGCGCCGGCCCGCCGGCCGTCAGCGAAGCGAGCTGATAGCCAATCGAGGTGCCGCTGTAGCGCAGCCGCGGCGTGAACCCTTCGGCGATCAGCGCCGCCTGCGGCCCGTACATGATGTCGTGCGGGATGAATGCCAGGACGATCGCGACCACGATCAACAACGGCACCGCCGAGTTCAGCAGAGCGAAATAGATGAAGCCGTAGACGCCGGTCAGCACCGAGCCAATGATGTAGACGCGCTTGCGCCCGAACCGGTCGGACAGGGCGCCCGCCACCGGGATCGAAATGAACGACAGGAGGCCGGCGCAGATCAACGAGGTCAGCACAAAGTCGCGCGACATGTGCATGACCTGGTTGTTGTAGGTGAAGATGAAGGCCAGGAAGATGTAGGCCGGCGCCTGCTCGGCGGTGCGGGCGAACATCGACAGGAAGACCTGCTTCGGCTGGCGCTTCAGCACCTCGATCGCCGGCACCCGCTCGACCCGCTCCTCCGCGACGATGCGGCGGAACACCGGGGTTTCGAGAATGCCGAGGCGGATGTAGAGGCCGATCCCGACCATCACGATGCTGAACCAGAACGGGATGCGCCAGCCCCAGTCGAAGAATTTGTCGCCGGCGATCCCGCTGCCGATCAGCACCGCCATGTTGGCGAGAAACAGCCCGGCCGGGCCGCCGAGCTGCGGCCATGATGTAATGAAGCCGCGATGCTTGTTGGTACGCGCCCATTCCATAGAGAACAGCACCGAGCCGCCCCACTCGCCGCCGACTCCGATCCCCTGGATCATGCGGATGACCGTCAGCAGCACCGCGCCCCAGATGCCGATTGTGGCATAGCCCGGCACAAAGCCGACCGCGAAAGTCGCCAGCCCGGTGATCAGCAGGGTCGCGATCAGCGCCGCCTTGCGGCCGATCCGGTCGCCGTAATGGCCGAAGATGAACCCGCCGATCGGCCGCCCGACAAACCCGACGAAATAGATCGCGAACGCTTCCAACACGCCGATCAGCGGCTCGGAATGCGGGAAGAACAGCTTGCCGAAGACCAGCGGGGTGACGACGCTGTAGAGCAGGAAGTCGTACCACTCGATCGTCGTGCCGACCGTGCTGGCGATCACCGCCTTGCGCAATTCGCGGCGGTGCTCGTCTTCGGATATCGGAGCGGCGGCGATATCGACAGCCGTCATAGCATTTCCCCCAAGATGACGTTTTTATACGCAGGAACTATGAGGGATTCGGCGGATCAATTCAACTTTGGTCCAGCCGGATTGATCTTCGGTATGGCACTTTGGGCCACGGCCGGCGCCCTCGCAGGCTCCGCCCGACCGGCTTCACGATGCCGCGTAGAGCTGTACCGGTTCGGCTAGGCCCTTGAGCATGTATTGCCGTCCCGAGGCATCGGCGAGCGCCGGTGCCATGCGATCGCGCACCGCCGATGTCACCAGGATCTGCCCGCCATCGGCCGCCGCCTGCGCGCGCGCCGCGGTGTTGACGACGTTGCCGATCGCCGTCAGGTCGCGATGCGAGCGGCCGAATTCGCCGAAGCTGACCGTGCCGCTGTCGATGCCGATGCCGATGCCGAGCGTGCCACCGTCCAACTCGGCCAATTGCTCATTGTGCTGGCGACGGGAGCGGCGCTGGATCTCGCGCGCAGCCTCGACCGCACGCGCCGCGTGGTCCGCTTGCGGAATCGGGAAGTTGAATACGGCCATGACCGCGTCGCCGATGGTTTTGTTGAGCAGCCCGTCATTGTCCCAGATCGCTTCGGCACAGACGTCGTAGAACAGATCGAGCATGCGAGCGATGCGGTCTTCCGGCAGGTTCTGTGACAGCGTGGTGTACCCCCGCAGATCGGCGAACAGCACGCTGACATCGATATTGACTTTGCGTGCCCGCATGACCCTGGTGAACATCATCTCGCAAATCGTGCACGTGTTTGGGTTCATTCGGCTCGGTCGAATGCCGAAGGCGCGGAACGGTACCGAAGCGATCCCGCGCAACGGCACCGGCATGTGCATCTGGTGCCAGCATCCTTTGCAAATCCTCGACCGTTTTGTTGCCATGGGGATGGGCCTCCGTTCGATCGCCGCATTACGCCGGCGCTGCCGCGAGGTCGAAGGCGGCGGCCATCAGCGCCCTGGTGTAGGGATGCTCGGGCGCGGTCATGATCTGCTCGGCGCTGCCCTGCTCGACGATCTGGCCATCCTTCATCACCAGGATATCGTGCGCCATCGCGCGCACGACGCGCAGATCGTGGCTGATGAACAGATAGGCGAGGCCGTAGCGCTGCTGCAAATCGCGCAACAGCTCGACGATCTGCGCCTGCACCGACATGTCGAGCGCCGAGGTCGGCTCGTCGAGCACGATGAAGCGCGGCTTCAGGACAAGGGCGCGGGCGATCGCCACGCGCTGGCGCTGCCCGCCCGAAAATTCGTGCGGATAGCGGTCGGCCGCCTCCGGGTCGAGGCCGACCTCCTGCAAGGTTTCCTCGATCAGCCGCCGGCGCGCCGCCTCGCCGGCGGCAAGCTGGTGCACGCGCAGCCCCTCGCCGACAATCTGCGCGATCGACAGGCGCGGCGACAGGCTCGAATAGGGGTCCTGAAAGACCACCTGCATCTCGCGCCTGAGCGGCCGCAGCCGCTTCTGCGGCCGGTGCGCGATGTCATGGCCGGCGAATCGGATGCCGCCCTCGGCGTGCAGCAGCCGCAGCAGCGCGAGACCGAGCGTCGTCTTGCCCGACCCGCTCTCGCCGACGACGCCCAAGGTCGCGCCTTCGCGCAACGCCAACGACACGCCGTCCACCGCCTTGACGTAGCCCTTGACGCGGCGGAACACCCCGCCGCGGATCGGAAACCACACCTTCAGCTGCTCGCCCTCGACGAGCACCGGCGCGGCCGGATCGGCCGGCGCCACGCGGCCCTTCGGCTCGGCCGCCAGCAGCCGGCGAGTGTAGGGATGACGCGGCCGCGCGAAGACCTCTTCCGTCGCGCCGGCTTCGACGATCTCGCCGGCCGTCATCACGCACACCCGGTCGGCCATGTGGCGCACGATCGAGAGGTCGTGCGTGATCAGCAGCAGCGCCATGCCCAGCCGGTCGCGCAACTCGCGCATCAGATCGAGGATCTGCGCCTGGATCGTCACGTCGAGCGCGGTCGTCGGCTCGTCGGCGATCAGGATGTCGGGCTCGTTGGCGATCGCCATCGCGATCATGACGCGCTGGCGCTGGCCGCCCGACAATTGGTGCGGGTAGGCGCCGAGCCGGTTCTCGGCATCGCGCAGCCCGACCAGGCGCAAGAGTTCGAGAGTGCGCGCGCGCGCCGCCGACGCCGACATGTGCTTGTGGATCAGCAATGTCTCGCCGATCTGCTTCTCCAGCGTGTGCAGCGGGTTGAGCGAGGTCATCGGCTCCTGAAAGATCATCGCGACGCGGTTGCCGCGCACCTCGCGCAGCCGCACCGGCGGCGCCCCGACCAGCTCCTCGCCGGCGAAGCGGATGCTGCTCTCGGGCGTGTGCGTCGCCGCCGGGTAGGGCAGCAATTGCAGGATCGACAGCGCCGTCACGCTCTTCCCCGAGCCGCTCTCGCCAACCAATGCCAAGGTCTCGCCGCGATCGAGGCTGAACGAGACGCGCTTCACCGCTTCGACCGGCCGCGCCCCGCGCCAGCCGCCGAACGTCACGCCGAGGTCGCGGATTTCGAGCAGGCTCATGACGCCGGCCCCTCTCCCTCTCCGCCCTCGGGGGCGGAGAGGGTCGGGGTGAGGTGGGGGATTCCGGAGCGTCGGCCGATACGCACCTCACCCTCCCAATCGCTGACGCGATTGGGCCCCTCCCTCTCCCCCCTTAAGGGCGGAGAGGGGCTTGGGACTGCCCCGACTTCGCCGCTCATAGCGTCGCCTTGCGCGGGTCGAAGGCGTCGCGCACCGCCTCGCCGATAAAGATGAGCAGGCTCAGCATGACTGCGAGCGAGACGAACGCGGTGATGCCGAGCCACGGCGCCTGCAGATTGGCCTTGCCCTGCGCCAGGAGTTCGCCGAGCGAGGCCGAGCCGGGGGGCAGGCCAAAGCCGAGAAAATCGAGCGAGGTCAGGGTGGTGATCGAGCCGTTGAGGATGAACGGCAGAAACGTGATCGTCGCCACGGTCGCGTTGGGCAGGACGTGGCGCCAGATGATGACCGGGTCGGAGACGCCGAGCGCACGGGCCGCCCGCACATAATCGAAATTGCGCGCGCGCAGGAATTCGGCGCGTACCACGGCGACGAGGCTGGTCCACGAGAACAGCAGCATCAGGCCCAAGAGCCACCAGAAATTCGGCTGCACGAAGGTGGCGAGGATGATCAGCAGATAGAGGACCGGCAGCCCCTCCCAGATTTCTATAAAGCGCTGAAAGCCGAGATCGACGAGGCCGCCGAAATAGCCCTGCACGGCGCCGGCGGCGACGCCGACGATCGACGAGAACAGCGTCAAGGCGAGGCCGAACAGCACTGAGATGCGGAAGCCGTAGATCAGCCGCGCCAGCACGTCGCGCCCCTGGTCGTCGGTGCCGAGCCAGTCGACCGACGACGGCGGCGCCGGGAACGGGCCGGGCGCGCTGGTGATCGTCGCGTAGCTGAACGGGATCAGCGGCCAGACCATCCAGCCCTTCTCGTCGATCAGCTTCGCCACTTCCGGGTCGCGGTAATCGGCGGCGGTCGGGAAGAAGCCGCCGAACGTTGTCTCCGGGTAATCCGCGACGACCGGGAAATAAAGGTGGCCCTCGTAGCTGACGACGAGCGGCCGGTCGTTGGCGATGAACTCGGCGAACAGCGTGACGCCGAACAGCGCGAGGAAGATCCACAACGACCAGAAGCCCCGCCGGTTTGCCTTGAAATTCTCGATGCGGCGGCGGGTCAGGGGCGTGATGCGGCGGCCGAGAAAGACGTCGCCGGCCGGCGGCAGCGCATGGCCGGGAATGCGCGCCGGGCCGACGATCTCGGGCGCGCGCCGCTCCTGCCGTGCGGTGGCGGCGCTCGCCTCGTCAGGATGCGGCAGGTCGTCCATCGGTTATTGTAAACACGCTTTTCACGGCCGCGGCACGGCCGCGTTTCGCCACAGCGCCCGATAACCAGGCAGCGCGGTCACGAAGCCCGCTCGACACTCCCGCAGCTCCGGCTTGCGCCGGCGCAAGCCGGGATGGCAATGCATGACGGTCATTGAGGTAGACCTTTTGGACCGGGAAGGCAGCTTGGGAAGGCTTCATGTCTTTTCTGAATTCGCGTGACGCGGTCGCGCCGAAGGGCATCGGCAAATCGGTGCCACGGCGCGAGGACGCGCGGCTCTTGACCGGCAAGGGGCGCTATGCCGCGGACTTCACTTTGCCGCGGCAGGTTCACGCATCCGTCGTGCGCTCGCCGCATGCGCACGCGGAAATCGTCTCGATCGCAGCGCCGGCCGCGCTTGCCAGCCCGGGGGTGCTCGCCGTGCTTACCGCCAAGGAGGCGGCGGCCGACGGCCTGCGCCCGATCCCGCACAACCCGGTGCCGGCCAACCCGCACGAAGTGCCGTTGAAAAGCCGCGATGGCGCGCCGTTCTTGATCGCGCCGCACCCGGTGCTGGCCGTCGATAAGGTGCGCTATGTCGGCGAACCGGTGGCGCTCGTCGTGGCCGAGACGGCGGCGCAAGCGGCGGACGCCGCCGAGCTGGTCGCGGTGAGATACGAGCAGCTCCCGGCGGTTGCCCGATCGCATGATGCGCTCGCGCCTGGCGCGCCGAAGATCTGGCAGCAGCATGGCGCCAATCTGAGCGTCGATTCCGAGGCTGGCGACAGGGAGGCCGCCGACGCGGCCTTCGCGCGCGCCGCGCATGTCGTGCGGCTGGAGAGCGCGATCAATCGTGTCACCGGCGTGCCGATGGAGTTGCGGGCGGCGCTCGGGGTCTACGACAGGGACGCGGCGACATTCACGGTCTACACCAGCGCCGGCGGCGGCGTGATCCGGCAGCGCGACGACATCGCCGGCGCGCTGGGCCTCGACAAAAACGCGGTGCGGGTCGTCTCCGGCGATGTCGGCGGCAATTTCGGCATCCGCAACAACACCTGCCCCGAATTCGTGCTGGTCGCCTGGGCCGCGAAGCGCGTTGGGCGGCCGGTCAAGTGGCAGTGCGACCGGCGCGATGCGTTTCTCAGCGATTTCCACGGCCGCGACCTCGCCTCCGAAGCCGAGCTGGCGCTCGACCGGGACGGCAATTTCCTGGCCTTGCGCGCGACCAACACCAGCAATCTCGGCGCCAGCGCGATCTCGCTCGTGCCGTTGGCCAAGGGGATCGCGGTATCATCCAGCGTCTACCACATCCCGGTGTCGTACATGCGCGGCCGCGGCGTCGTGACCAACACGGCGCCGACTTCGGCCTATCGCAGCGCCGGCCGGCCCGAGGTCATGTTCGTCCTCGAACGGCTGATCGACATTGCGTGCCGCCGCCACGGCTTCGACCGGCTCGAATTGCGCCGCCGCAACCTCGTGCCGCCCGCGGCGATGCCCTACCGCAACCCGCTCGGCCTCGTTTACGACAGCGGCGACTACCCGGCCTCGCTCAAACGCGCCGCCGAGCTCGGCGATTGGGCCGGGTTTGCAGCGCGCCGCGCCGAGGCGCGCCGGCATGGAAGCTGCCGCGGCATCGGCATCGCGATGTCGGTCGAGCTGAACACCGGCGCGCCGCGCGAGTGCGCCGAAATGACGATCGATCCGGCCGGCATTGTCGAGCTCGTGCTCGGCACGCAGTCGGCCGGCCAGGGCCACGAAACCAGCTTCGCCCAGGTCGTGGGGGAATGGCTCGGCATCGATCCCGCGCAGGTCAGGCTCGTCACCGGCGACACCACGCGGGTGCAGGCGGGCGGCGGCTCGGCCTCGGCGCGCTCGATGCGGCTCGGCTCGTGGGTTACGGCGCTTGCCGCCGATCAGGTCGTCGACAAGGGGCGCCGGATCGCCGCCGCGATGCTCGAAGTCGCCGACGCGGATGTCGAATTTGTCGGCGGCCAGTTCGTCGTGACCGGGACGGACCGCTCGATCGGGCTGTTCGAAGCCGCGGCGGCCGCGCTCGGCAACGACCTGCCGAGCGATCTGCGCGGCCCGCTGGCCGGCGTTTCCGACCGGGTGATGCCGGTCCCCTCCTATGCCTATACAAGCGCGGTCTGCGAAGTCGAGGTCGATCCGGAGACCGGTCTCGTCGCGGTCGTCGCCTATACCTCGATCGACGATTGCGGCCGGGCGGTCAACCCGATGCTGATCCACGGCCAGAGCCATGGCGGCATCGCCCAGGGGATCGGCCAAGCGCTGTGGGAGGAGTGCGTTTACGACCCGCGCTCCGGCCAGCTGCTGTCCGGGTCGCTGATGGATTACGCACTGCCGCGCGCCGATGGCCTGCCGCTGTTCAACACCGAGATCAGCGAGGTCCCGTCTACGACCAACCCGCTCGGCATGCGCGGCGGCAGCGAGGGCGGCATCACGCCGGGCCTGGCCGCGGTCGCCAATGCCATCGTCGATGCGCTGGCCGAGTTCGGCGTCGAGCACATTGAATTGCCGGCGACGCCGGAGCGCATCTGGCGCGCCATCGCCCGATCCGCGCGGCCTTAACCGGGTGTTGCATCGCGCGGTGACCTGCGCCAGCCTTGCGACTGTCATCCAGCATGAGGTGGCCCGATGCCGACGCCCATCACCGACGACGCGTTCGAATATCTGCTCGCCCGCGCCGGGCTCAGCCTGAGCGATGCCGAAAAGGCCGAGTTGCGCACGGTCTGCGACGGCATCGCGGCGATGGCCGAGCGGGTGCGCCAGCCGCGCGGGCGCATGGCCGAACCGGCATTGACCTACGGCTTCGCCGCGGAGGATTTGTGATGGCCGCCGCGATCCCGACGGTCGCCGAGGCCGCCCGGCAGATCGCCGCGAAGGAGCTGTCGCCGGTCGAGCTGACCAAGGCCTGCCTCGACCGCGTGCACGCGCTCGATAACAAGCTGCATGCCTTTGTCCATCTGACCGAGGAGCGGGCGCTCTCCGAGGCGCGCGCCGCCGAGACATTGATCATGGCGCGCGGCCCGTCGGGGCCCTTGCACGGCATTCCGATCGGCCTCAAGGACATCGTCGATACCAAAGGCATCCCGACGACCTGCCAGTCGAAGCTGTTGCAGGACAACATCCCCGATGCCGACGCCACCTGCGCCGAAAAGCTCGTCGCCGCCGGCACGGTGCTGATCGGCAAATTAACGACGCACGAATTCGCCGATGGCGGGCCCAGCTTCGACCTGCCGGCGCCGCCCGCGCGCAACCCGTGGAACCCCGAGCACTTCACTGCCGGCAGCAGCAGCGGCACCGGCGCGGCGGTGGCGACCGGCATGATCCTGTGCGGCATCGGCACCGACACCGGCGGCTCGATCCGCGGCCCTGCCGCGTTTTGCGGCATCGCCGGGCTGAAGCCGACCTACGGTCTCGTCAGCCGCGCCGGGGTCGCGCCCGCCGCGTTCAGCCTCGACCATATCGGCCCGATGGCGTGGACTGCCGAGGATTGCGCGATCATGCTGCAGGCCCTGGCCGGCCACGATCCGCGCGACCCGGCCAGCGCCGACCGTCCGGTCCCGGATTACCGGGCGGCCCTCGGCGGCGGCATCAAGGGAATCAGGATCGGAATCATCCACCATTTCCACGAGACCGACCACAAGGTCGGCGAGGCGACGCAGCGCGGGATCAATGCGGCGATCGCGGCGTTTCGCGAACTCGGCGCCGAAATCCGCGAGGTGCAGCTGTCGCCGTTGCAGGACTGGGCGGCCTGCGGCTCGCTGATTTCGATCACCGAGCGCGCCGCCGCCTATGAGGAATGGTCGCGCACCCGGCTCGGCGATTTCGGCGAGCGCATGCGCAGCCGGCTGATGCTCGGCGCCTTCGTCTCGGGGGTCGATTACCTGCAGGCGGTGCGGCGGCGGCGCGAGTTGCGCGCCGAGCTGAAGGCGGCGATGGCCGAACTCGACATCGTGCTGACCGCGGTTCAGCCGGGCGAGGCGCCGAAGATCGACGCCGTCGCCAAATGGGACACCTTCCAGCAGCCGAGCTTCATGATGCCGTTCAACGTCGCCGGCTACCCGGCGATGTCGGTCTGCACCGGGTTCGGGGAGGGCGGTCTGCCGGTCGCCATGCAGCTGGTGGGCAAGCCGTTCCAGGAGGCGACCGTATTGCGCGCCGCCGACGCCTTCGAAAAGGCCACCCCACATCGCAACCGCCGTCCGGGAGTATAGCCATGGCTGACGCCAAGCTCGCGCCGAACCTGCCGGATTGGATGGTCGAGCACGCCAAGCGCTACCTGGCGAGCGGCGGCACTGACGGACACCTCTACAAGATCACCCAGCCGAACCGGCCCGAGCTGACCGTGCCCTCGCTGCTGCTGACGACGATCGGCCGCAAGTCGGGCGAGCGGTTCATCTTTCCGCTGTTCTACGGCAAAGATGGCGACAGCTGTTTCGTCGTCGCCTCGAAAGGCGGCGCGCCGCAGCATCCCGGCTGGTACCGCAACATCCTCGCCAACCCGGAGGTCGAGGTGCAGGTCGGCACGGCCAAGATCAAGGCGCGGGCGAGGACCGCGACCGGCGCCGAACGCGCCCGGTTGTGGGACAAGGCGCTCGAATTCTGGCCGCCCTACGCCGACTACCAGCAGAAGACCGAGCGCGAGATCCCGGTCGTCGTCCTCGACCCGGTCGGCTGAGTCGAGGTCCCGTCACCCCCGCGAAAGCGCCGCGCAAGCAGGGACCCACTTCGCAAGGAATTGGGCGGCGGCCGCGTAGGTTCCGGCTTTCGCGGGAGCTTTGCACAACCCGCTTGGGCGGGTTGGATACGCATCGTGCGTCCTTCGAGACGACCGCTGCGCGGTCTCCTCAGGATGACGGTTTTTCTTAGCGCCACCATCGGCTTACTTCATCCTGAGGAGCGCCCGAAAGGTGCGTCTCGAAGGACGCACAACGGTCGGGCAGCGATCTCGTTGCGGGGGTCGCGACCTCACGCAAAGGTCCCGCTTTCGCCGGGATGACAACTCTCGAATAGGCACATCGTCGTCATCCTCGGGAAGGCAGTTCGTCTAGATACCGAGATAACTTGATTTGACATCATCATTGGCCCACAGGTCCTGCGGCGCCGAGGAATAGACGACGCGCCCCTTTTCGAGGACGTGCACGTAATCGACCAGCTGGATCGCCAGCGCGGCGTTCTGCTCGACCAGCAGGATCGACAGCCCCTCCCGGCGCAACCGGCCGATCGCCTCCCACACCCCCTCGATGATGATCGGCGCCAGGCCTTCGGACGGCTCGTCCATGATCAGGCAATCGGGGTTGGTCATCAGCCCGCGCCCGATCGCCAGCATCTGCTGCTCGCCGCCCGACAATGTGCGCGCGCGCTGCTGGCGGCGTTCCGCGAGCCGTGGGAACAGCGCATAGACCCGCTCGATGGTCCAGCCGTGGCGCACGACGTTGCGCTCGGCGACCAGCAGGTTCTCGGCGACGGTCAGGGTCGGAAAGACGCGCCGCCCCTGCGGCACCAGCCCCATGCCGCTGCGCACCGTCGCGAACGAGGACGCGCCGGTGACGTCCTCCCCCTTGAACACGACGCGGCCGCGGCGCGGCGGCGTGAACCCCATGATCGAGTTGACGAGCGTCGTCTTGCCGACGCCGTTGCGCCCCAGAAGCCCGAGGATCTGCCCCTGCTCCAGCGTCAGCGACAGGCCCTGCAACACATAGGCGTCGCCGTAATAGGTGTGGATGTCCTCGACTTCGAGCAGCGCCATCGCTCACGCCGTGCCGAGATAGATTTGCCGGACGCGCTCGCTGCGGCGGATGTCGTCGGGCGCCCCGGTCTCCAGCACCTCGCCGAAATGCAGCACGGTGACCCGATCGGCGACGTCGAACACAACGTCCATGTCGTGCTCGATCAACAGGATCGCGAGGTTCGGGTCGAGCCGTGCGAGAAACCGCGCCATCGCCCGCGATTCGCCCGAGGACAGCCCGGCAGCCGGCTCGTCGAGCAGCAAGACCTTCGGCGCGCTGGCCAGCGCGAGGACGATTTCGAGCTGGCGCTGCTCGCCGTGCGACAGGTGACGCACCTCGACATGCTGGCGGTCGAGAAAGCCGGCCTCCCCGAGCAGCGCGTGCGCCTTGTCGTAAGCGCCGCGATAGGACGACAGAGACCGCCAGCCGACGAACTTGACCGGCCGCAGCCCGATCACCGCGAGCAGCACGTTGTCGAGCACGCTCAGCTTCGGGAAAAGGCTGGTGATCTGGAACGTCCGCGCCATGCCGAGCGCGGTGCGCCGATGGCTTGGCCAGCCGGTCACGTCCTGGCCGAACAGCAGCACCCGTCCGGCGCTCGCCGGCAGGATGCCGGTGATGACGTTGAACAGCGTCGTCTTGCCGGCGCCGTTCGGGCCGATAACGGCGCGGCGCTCGCCCGCCAGCAGCTCGATCTCGATGCCGCGCAGGGCCTGCAGCCCGCCGAAATTTTTGCTGAGGCCGGCGAGGCGCAGCGCCGGCTCCGGCTCGGTGTTGTTGCCCTCCGTCACCGGCTATTCGCAATATTTGCAGGGCGGGTAGTCGCGGCTGTAGACCGGCTGTTTCAGGAATTCGTCCTTGCTCCACTTCCAGAACTGGCTGACGTGGGGATAGGTCTTGATCACCACGTTCCACAGCTCGGGCTTCGGGTAGCCGAACATCTGCTTCTTCTCGACCTTGCGGATATAGACGTTCTGCACCGGGTTGCGCATGTCGTCGAGCGACACCGGGCCGCGCGGCGCGTCGACCTTGACCGAAGCGAGCTGCTTCAGGAACGGCAAGGCGCCGGGCCATTTGCCGCCGGCCGCGGCCATCGCCGCATCGAGCATCTTGGCGGTGGTGTAGTTGCTCTCCGAGAAATAGGAGGGCACTTTGCCGAACTTGCTGCGGTATTCCTTGACGAAGGCCTCGTTTTCCGGGGTCTCCAGCGCGGCGCTGTATTGCAGCGCCGAGATCGCGCCGATCGCCTCGTCACCCATCGACGGCAGCACGAATTCGTCATAGCTGGTGCCGGAGCCGATCACCGCCTTCTTGTTGCCGGAAGCGGCCAGCTGCTTCGGGAACTGCAATGTGCCGGCGCCGACCGGCAACGAGAAGATCGCGTCGGCGTCCTGCTTCAGATCGGCGATGTAGGGGCCGAAATCCATCGTGTTGATCGGCGGCCACAGCTTCTGCACGATCTTGCCGCCGCATTCCTCGAAGGTTTTCTGGAAGCCGCCGACCACCTCGTAGCCAAAGGCGTAATCGGCGGCGATCGCATCGACCTTCTTGATGCCGTGCTCGCAGGCCCATTCGCCGAACGGGTGGCTGGGCTGCGAGCTGGTCCAGCCGGTGCGCGCGAAATAGGGATATTTCGGCGCGTCGCGCTGGGTCAGGTTGTCGGAGGCCGGGACTGGCGAGATGTAGATCGTCTTCTCGCGCGTGCTGACCGGCGCCAGCGCGTAGCCGACCGAGGCCAGGACGCCGCCGATCAGCATATGCACCTGGTCCTGCTTGATCAGCTTCTCGGCCTTCAGCACGGCGGTCGCCGGCTTGCCCTGGGTGTCCTCGACGACGAGCTTGACCGTCGCGCCACCCAATTTCCCGTCGTGGTCCTTCAGGTACATCTGAAAGCCGTTGAGCATATCGGTCGCGATCTGCGCGAACGGGCCGGTGGTCGGCGCCAGAAAGCCGACGCGCAGCTCCTCGGCGGCCGCCCCGCGCGCCGCCGGCATCGCCAGCATCGCGGCGAACCCTGCGATGCCGATCCGGGTCAAGAATTGAGCCGTCATTCCGCGTCTCCCCTTCGAGTGGTTTTTAAGAGCGCGCCGTGCCGCCCGATGGCGGTGCCAAACTCTCCGCCGGCACCGGCTCGGTCGTCGCCGCCGGCCGCGGCGAACGCAGGCGCAGGCCGAGCAAGCCGTCCGGCAGGTAGTAGATCGCCAAGACGTAAACGCCGCCAAGTATATACTGCCACCACGGCACCAGTGTGCTGAGATATTCGCGGAGGAACAGCACGATGGCGGCGCCGAGAACGCCGCCCATCAGGGTTCCGGGACCGCCCAGCACGACCATCAGCAAGGCGTCGACCGAGGTCGTCAGCCGCAGGTCTTCCGGGCTGACCTGGCCGCTCAGCTCGGCCCACAGCACCCCCGCCAGCCCGCCAAACCCGCCGGCGATGATGAAGGCGATGTATTTGTGCAGCCAGGTGTTGTAGCCGAGAATGCGCATCCGCACCTCGCGCTCGCGGATGCCGACGAGGCTGCGCCCGAACGGCGATTCGACCAGGACGTAAAGCGCCAGCAGCGAGACCGCGAAAGACCCGAAGACCAGGTAGAAATACGTCGCGTCGTTGCCGAGCTGAAGCGCGCCCAAGGTCGGGCGGCCCGCCATGTTGAGGCCGTTGTCGCCGCCCGTCAGCGAGTCCCAGCGATAGGCCAGGCCCCAGACGCACTGGCTCAACGCCAGCGTGATCATCAAGAAATAGACGCCGCCGGCGCGCAGCGCGAGCAGGCCGAACAGCGCGGCGGCCGCCATACCCAACAGGATGCCGAGCAGGATCACGGCGAGGAAATCCCAGCCGAGGCCGATCTGCCAGCGGGTCGCCAGGATCGCCGCGAGATAGGCGCCGAGGCCGAGATAGGCCGCCTGGCCGAGCGAGGACAGCCCGGTAAAGCCGAGCAGCAGATCGACGCTCATCGCCAGGATCGCAAGGATCAGGATCCGGCTGATCAGCAAGAGCAGGAACGGCGTCGTATAGGGTGCCACCGCCGCCGTCGCGACCAGCAGCGCCAGTACCGCCAGCACCTTTCCCCGCCGATTCATGCTCGCCCTCAATCGCGGCCGAACAGGCCGGTCGGTTTGACCGCGAGCAGCAGCACCATCGGCGCGTAGAGCGTGAAATAGGAGATTTGCGGAAACAGTGCCTTACCGAAATTGTCGGCGAGGCCGACCAGGACGGCGCCGATCGCCGCCCCGGCTAGGCTCCCCATGCCGCCGATGATCACGACCGCGAAGGCGATCGGCAGGATCTCGATGTCGAGCCCCGGATAGACCCCGAGAAAGGCGCCTCCGACCACGCCGCCGAGGCCGGCCAACAGCGCGCCGAGGGCGAAGACGAGCATCGACACGCGCGCCGTATCGATGCCGATGCCGCTCGCCATCTGGGCGTCGTCAACCGTCGCGCGCACCATCGCGCCGACTCGCGTGCGCTCCAGTACCAGCCACAGAACGAGGCCGATCGCCGCGGCCAGCGCGATCATGAAGATGCGGTAGAGCGGCAGCCGCAGGCTGCCGACCGCGATGCTCTGGGTCAGCTCCGCCGGCGGGTTGATCGTGAAATTGTCGCCGCCCCAGATGTCGAGGGCCGCCTGCTCGAACAACAGCAGAAACCCGAACGTCACCAGCACCTGCCGCAGGACGTCGAACCCCAGGGGGCGCAGGAAGATGCGCTCCATCGCGAGACCCAAGAGGCCGATCGCCAGCGCCGCGACCGGGATGGCGAGGAGCCACGAGCCGGTCGTCCACATCACGGTCAGCGCGACGTAGCTGCCGAGCAGGAAATAGGCGCCATGCGCGATGTTGACGATGCGCATTACGCCAAAAATCAGCGACAGCCCGCTGCCGAGCAGGAACAGCAGTGCGCCGTAGGAGACGCCGTTGAACGCCTGCAACAGCCAGAACCGCGTATCCATCGCCGCCCGCTTCCCCCGCCCCCGCCCCATTTCTTGCGCGAGCCTAGAGCTTTGTCCGGGCAAATGGAAATCGTCATTCCCGCGCAAGCGGGAAATCAGCTTCAGGCGACGAGAAGCTGCCTTGGACCTCCGCTTTCGCGAGAGCGACGGGATGTGTCGCACCCGGCGTATACCGCACTAGCGGCCCGGACGGTTCGTCGCGGCGCGCACGGCGACGCGCAGCGCCGTATCCCCGGCGCGGCCCTGCGGAGTTTGCGTGTAGACCCCGGCAGTCACGGCGACGACCATGTCGAGGCTCGGCACCACGAAAAGCCGCTGCCCGCCGTAGCCGACGCCGCCGACCCACCCGACCTTGCGACGATCGCTCGAAACGCCGCCCCGCCACCACAGATACCCATAGGAATCCGCAGGGAGGGCGGAGAAGGCCCGGCCGAGGGGCACGTGCCGCGCCGTCATCTCGTCGATCCAGCGCGCGGAAACGATCTGGCGTCCGTGCCAGACGCCGCGGTTCAGCACGAGCTGCCCGATCTTCGCCAGATCGCGCGGCCGTATCGTCAGCCCGAACGAGGCCGCCCCAAAGCCGAAATCACTGATGCCGAGCGGAGTGAATAGCGAATCTTTCGCGAACCGCCCCAGATCTTCGCCGGCGAGCTTTTGCAGGATCAGGCCGAGCAGTTCGACGCCGCCGCTGTTGTAGTTCCACACCGTGCCCGGCGCCGCCGCAAGCGGCTGTTCGAGCACGAAGCGGAAGGGATCGGGCGCGGCGACGTAATGCCGCCACGCGTTTGCCGGGTCGCTGTAGGAAAGGCCGGTCTCGTTCAATGCGAGGCCGGAGGTCATCGTCAGCAGGTCGCGCAGGCTGATGCGCGCCTTCTCGGCGGTTCGCAGATCGCCGTATTGCGGCAGAAACGAGAACACCGAAGCATCGAGATCTTGCAGTTTTCCGCGATCGACGAGAATACCGGCGAGCAGGGCCGTCACGCTCTTGGTAACCGAATGAACGTCCTGCCGCGTCTCGACATCGCGGTCGACGCGGCCGACCACCTCGCCCGGCATGTACTCGTCCCCGCCAGGGAAATAATGCTCGTAAGCCAGCGCGCCGTGCCGGACGATGACGACGGCGTGCGGATCGGCATTCTGCAGATGCTCCAGCGTCAGGCCGATGCTGCACAGCACCTTCGGGTCGAGCCCTGCCTCTGCCGGCGCGGCAACGGGCCAGCCATCGGCCATCGCGGAAGGCGCGGCGCAAGTCTTTTCGAACGCAGCGGGCGCCAGTCCCGGCCACAGCGCCAGCCACATCGCCAGACCGAAGGCCACTCGCACCAATCGCCTCGCAGCCTTCATATCGAACTGGACTAACTCGCCTCGTTTTGCAGTCTATCCGGGCATGACCTCTCTGTTCGACCGCCTCGATGCGCTGCCGCCGCTGTCGGCCGAGGAGCGGCAGCTCTTGGACAGCGTAAAGGCGCTGTGCCGCGACCAGATCGCGCCGCGCGCCGCCAGGTACGACAAGAGCGGCGAGTTTCCGTGGGACAATCTGCGGGCGATCAACGCGCTCGGGCTAAATGCGATGTTCGTGCCCGAGGCTTATGGCGGCGCCGGGCTTTCCTACGCCGCTTATCTTGCCTGCGTGCGCGAGATCAGCGCTGCCTGCGCCTCCACCGGCATCGTCTGGGCGACCAATTTCCACGCAATGAAGCCGCTGATCGACTTCGGCGGCGAGGAGCAGAAACGGCGACTGCTGCCGCGCGTCGCGGCCGGCGCAATCGGCGCGCTGGCGATCACCGAACCCGACGCCGGCTCCGATGCGGCCGGTATGACGACGCGCTTCACGCCGGACGGCGACGATATCGTCGTCTCCGGCGGCAAGACCTTTATCAGCAACGGCGATGTCGCCGACCTGATCCTCCTCTTCGGCAAATGGGCCGGCGTCGCCGACGCGCGCCAGGCGATCGCCGCGCTGATCGTCGAGAAGGATGCGCCGGGCCTGCGCGTGCTGCGCCTCGAGGACAAAATGGGCCACCGCGCCGCCTCGACCGCGGCCCTCGCATTCGACGAGTGCCGCGTGCGGCGCGACAATGTGCTGGCCGGGCCGGGCGACGGCCTCAAGCTGCTGCTGGCGGCGCTCAACAAATCCCGGCCCAGCGTCGCGGCGCACGCCCTCGGCATCGCCCGCGCCGCGTTCGAGGACGCCGTCGCCTATATCAACGAGCGCCGGCAATCCGGCCGCCGCATCATCGAGTTCCAGGGCATCCAGTTTCTGCTCGCCGACCTCGCGACCGAGCTGGCGCTGTGCGAAGCCTGGCTGTGGCACGTCGCGGCGCTGATCGACCGCGGCGAGGACGACATCGCGGTCGAAGCCTCGATGCTGAAACTGCGCGCCTCCGACCTCGCGATGCGCATGGCGACCGAAGCGGTGCAACTGCATGGCGGCTACGGCTACATCAAGGATTACCGGGTCGAGCGCCTCTTGCGCGACGCCAAGATCACGCAGATCTGGGAAGGCACCAACCAGATCCATCGCCAATTGATCGGCCGCAGCCTGATCGCGCGCCGCTGACGCGCGTTAGGGGAACCATCTTCGTAATCTGCGTTAATCGGAATGGATGCGCCGCATTGCGCCGCGTCCGCACGATGCATTATCCGCAGAACAGGCCCGGACCCCGCCATGCGCCGCCTCGCCTTCGCCATCGCCGCCCTGTCGCTGTTCGCCGCCGTGCCGGCGCTGGCGCAGGAGGAGCCGCCGGCCCGCGTCGGCCGCGTCAGTCTGGTCGATGGCCAGCTCGCGTTCCACACCAAGGGCGAGACCACCTGGGCGTCGGCCGCGGTCAACTACCCGGTGGCGACCGGCGGCTCGTTCTGGACCGACCCGAAATCGCGCGCCGAAATCCGCATCGGCCCGGAGACGATCAGCCTCTCGGGCAACACCCAGATCGATGTCGTCAAGCTCAACGAGCAGGTCATGCAATTGGGCCTGCCGCAGGGCCGCGTCGAGGTGCATCTGCGCCGGCTCGGCGAAGGCGAGAGCGCCGAAGTTGACCTGCCGCGCGGCGGCGTCTGGCTGTTGCAACCGGGGATTTACGATATCGACGCGGGCTCCGCGACGCAGCCCGCCAAGGTCGCGGTGTTCGAGGGCCGCGCCCGGTTTGTCGGCGGCACGGTCGATATCGGCATCGACAGCGGCCAGGTCGCCTCGATCAGCGGCACCGAGACGTTGACCGCCTCGCTCGCCAAGGCGGCGCCCGACGCCTTCACCCAATGGTGCCGCTCGCGCGACTACGACCAGCGCCGCCTCGCCTCGCCCTATTACGTCTCGCCGCGGATGACCGGCTACGAGGCGCTCGACCAGTATGGCGCATGGCGCAGCGTGCCGGAATACGGCGAGGTCTGGTATCCGCGCGACCTGCCGGTCGGCTGGCAGCCCTACAGCAACGGCTACTGGATGTGGGAAGAGCCGTGGGGCTGGAACTGGGTCGGCCTCGAACCGTGGGGGTTCGCGCCGTTCCATTACGGCCGCTGGGCCTTCATCGGCGGTGCCTGGGGCTGGGTCCCGGGCGCGTTCGTTCCCGCCCCGGTCTACGCACCGGCGCTCGTCGCATTCCTCGCCGAGCCGGCCGCAATCCTCGCCGCGGCGTTCTCCGGCCCGGTGGTCGGCTGGTTCCCGCTCGGTCCGGGCGAGGCCTACTGGCCTAGCTATACCAACGACCCGGTCTATATCGCCGCGATCAACCGCGGCTCGGTCCGGGACCTTGCCAATCTCGGGCCGCGGCCGTTCGGCGGAGCGGCGACCGCCGATATCGCTTTCGCCAACCGCCGCGCCGTGACGGTCGTGCCGCAGCACGCCTTCGCCCATGCCCAGCGCGCCGCCTCGGCCGCGCTGCGCGTTTCGGGCGCCGCAGCCGCGCATGCCCGCGTGACCTCGCGCGGTCCGGGGGTGCGGCCGGCCAT
>DATEKP010000372.1:0-2090 GCA_035277405.1 Allostellaceae bacterium
GGAGAGGGGCTTCCGCTACGGCGCGAGCTCCTGCACCACGTCGAGGATCGCGCGGCGGCGGGTGACGCGGTCGCCCCAGACGCGGTCGAAATCGGCGACCAGCGGCGCGATCCTAACGGGCGCGGTCGCGGCTTCGGCCGCCGCGACCGAGTCGAATTCGTAGAATGCGACATGCACGGCGGGGTCGCTCTTGCTCCAGCAGCGCCAGGCGCGGCGCGCCTTGAACTCGCGCAAGGCCCACGGCAGATGGTCGGTCGCGTACCAATGATCGAAACGGGCGCGCTCGGCTTCGGGCACCTCGGCGCGGACCGCGAGATAGGCCTTCGCCATGGCTCACGCGTCCTCGACCGTAAAGCCGAGCTTCAGCACGGCCTGGTAATAGCTGACCTTGCCGTTCTCGATCTGGCCGCGGGTCTGGATGACCTCGAACCAGCGCAGGTTGCGCAGCGTCTTTGCCGCGCGGCTGACCGCGGTCTGGATCGCATCCTCGATGCTGGTCTGCGACGAGCCGGTGATCTCGATGACCCGGTAGACGTGGTCTTCCATGCCGTCCTCCCTTGCAAATCCATTAACTCGTGGCGTGCAGAACTGGTTTAAAGCCCGTCGCCGGCGTTGCCGGCGGCTGCGCGACGCGCCGACCACGCGACGAGCACGCCGGTCAGCGCCGCAGCGACACCGGCCATGCGGAAGATGGCATGGAAGGCGGTCAGGAACGCGGCCGGATCGCCGGCCGCCTGCGCCGCGCTTTGGATCGCCTGAAAACCGAGCGTCAACAGCGCCGCGCCGAGCACGACGCCGATCGTGCGGGTCAGCATCGACAGGCTGCCGGCGACGCCGCGATGCGCCAATGGCGAGGCCGCCATCACGACCTCCATGTAGGAGACCTGGAAAAAACCGGTGCCGAAGCCCTGCAATGCCAGCGCCGCGGCCATCAGCGGCGGCGAAGTCGCCGGCCCCCAGCTGCCTACGAGAAACAGACCGGCCCCGGCCAGCAAGGCGCCGCCGGCGCCGACCCGGGCGGCCGGCAGGTGCCTGACGAGCCGGCCGGCGAGGGGCGAGGCCGCCGCCATCGCGATGAACCCGGTACCGAGCACCAGCCCGACCTCGCGCAGCGTCAGATGCGTGTAGCGGGGGAAGAAGAACGGGGCGATCAGCATGACCGAAAAGGTCATCAGGTACATGACGCCGCTGGCGATGTTGATCAGCGCGAAACCGGGGCGGCGGAACAGCTCGATGCGCACGATCGGTTGCGCCGCCCGCCGCTCCCAGTGGACGAACAGCGCCAGGCTGACCAGCGCCACGGCGAACAGCGGCAGCGCCCGGTAGTCGCCGCCGGCGAGCCGCGACAGGCTGTTGATGCCGAGCAGCAGCGTGGCCAGGCCAACCGCGAGCAGCAGCGCACCGGGCGTATCGAAGCGCTGCTCTGCGCCGGCGCCGCGTGCGCTCGGCAAGCCGCGCAGGAACATCAGGCTGGCCAGCGCGATCGGGGCGCGGAACCAGAACACCGCCGGCCAGCCCCAGCGCGCCACCAGCACCCCGCCGAGCAATGGCCCGACCGCCGAGCCGAGCGCATAGATCAGCGTGAACATGCCGAGCGCGTGGCTGCGCCGTGCCTCGGGGTAGAGGCCCGTCACCAGCGCCGGCGCGCAGCTCACGATCAATCCGGCGCTGATCCCTTGCAGAAAGCGGAAAAAGAGCAGCCAGCCGAAGCTCGGCGCCGCGGCGCACAGCAGGAACGCGGCGACGCTCCAGGCGAGGCCGGCGCGAAACACGCGGGCGTGGCCCCACATGTCGCCGATCCGGCCGAACGCCAGCATCAGCCCGGCATGCGTCAAGACGTAGCAGATGACGACCCACTGGATCATCGGGATCGGCAGGCCGAAGCTGCCGGTGATGTCGGGAAAGGCGATGTTGACCGCGGTGTCGAGCGGCACCACCGAGATGCCGAGGCCGACCAGCGTCAATCGCAGCGGGGCGAAGACGATATGGCCGCCCTCGCCGCGCGACGCCGGCGCCGCGGCGGCGGCGGGAGCCTCTTGCAACGATGCGGGGCGATCGGTCATCAGGGACGGCACAATGACCGAGCGGCA
>DATEKP010000373.1:0-3191 GCA_035277405.1 Allostellaceae bacterium
TCTCGGCGAGCAGGGCGGCAAGCCGGAACGGCTTCTGCAAAAACCGGTGGCCGGTCCGCCGCAACAGCCTCACGCTGTCCGGGTCGCCGGCGGTGATCAGCACGCGCGCGCCAAAGCCGGCCAGCTCGTCGGCCAGCGCGAGCGAGGCCTCATGCGACGTGGTGGCCTCCAGAATGGCGGCGTCGGGCCGGTCGCGCCGCGCCGCGATGCGCGCCTCCTCCGCCCGCGCAACGCAGCTGACGCGGTAGGCGCCATCGCCCTCCAACACCGCGCGCATGATTTCGGCGACGTCCGCATCGCTGTCGATTACCAGGATGTGCCGCAACCGGCTGCTCCCAGGCGGACTGCTTCGCAGAATCTCGCACTGCGACTGTGACGAGGTCATCGGCCGCGCGCATTAACCTGCATGTCGGTCTCGGAGAGATATCGGCCCGGCCGATCGGCATGCGGCGCAATGGTGGGTTGCGCGGGCTTTGTTCGTGGTGCGGGTTGTTTGACTTGGCAGCGGCGCGAACCTAGGCTTCGCCGCGCAATCCGGGCGGCCCCGCCGCCCCTCGCGGGAGGAAATTGATGAGCGCGCACGCCAGCCCCGAGCAGATCCGCAAGCAGCTGTCGCACCCGGTCATCGACGGCGACGGGCACTGGATCGAATACACGCCGGTCTTTGCCGAGAAGATCCGGAAGGCGGTCGGCGACACGGGGGCCGACGGGTTCATCGCCGCGCAGCGCCGCATCCCGGACACGCTGCGCCTCTCGATCGACGAGCGCAAAGGGCGCGGCACCGCGATGGAGGGCTATTGGGGCCGGCAATCGACCAACACGCGCGACCGCGCCACCGCAATGATGCCGCGCATGCTGTACGACCGGCTGGATGAACTCGGCATCGATTTCGGCATCGTCTATCCGACCGCCGGGCTGTCGATCCCGCGCATCGCCGACGGCGAGACGCGGCGCGCCGTGATCCGCGGCTTCAATATCGTCACCCACGATTATTTCGCCAAGCTCAGCGACCGGCTGACCCCCGCCGCCGTCATCCCGATGCACACGCCCGAAGAGGCGATCGCCGAACTCGAATTCGTGACTCAGCAGCTCGGCTCAAAGGTCGGCATGTTCGGCAGCAGCATCGCCCGCCCGCTGGCGGCGGCGAAGGGGCTCGACCCGCACGTCGCGCGCCACGCCGTGCTGTACGACCAGTTCGGCCTCGACAGCGATCACGACTACGACCAGGTCTGGCAGAAGTGCCGCGAGATCGGCCTCGCCCCGACCTTCCACACCGGCGGCCGCGGCTTCGGGCTGCGCAACAACCCGTCGAACTTCACGTTCAACCATATCGGCCATTTCGCGGCGGCCGGGCATGCCGTCGCCAAGGGGCTGTTCCTCGGCGGCGTGACGCGGCGCTTTCCGGACCTGCGCTTCGGTTTCCTCGAAGGCGGCGTCGGCTGGGGCTGCCAGCTCTTCGCCGACCTGATCGAGCATTGGGAGCGGCGCGGCAAGAAGGGTCTCGAATACATGCATCCCTCGAAGCTCGACCGCAAATTGCTGGCGGAACTGGTCGATAAATACGGCTACGAGGAGATCGCCGACGAACTGAAGCGGCGCGACGGCTGGCCGGCCAAGGAAGAAGATTCGCTCGACGGCGGCGTCGCGGCGCACGACGACTACGCCGCCTGCGAGATTACCAAAAAGCAGGATTGGATCGACCTGTTCGTGACCCCGTATTTCTTCGGCTGCGAGGCCGACGACCGCATGAATGCGGTGGCGTTCTCCAAGTTCAACCCATTCGGCGCCAAAATCCAGGCGATCTACAGCTCGGATATCGGGCATTTCGACGTGCCCGACATGCTGCAGGTTTTGCCCGAGGCGTACGAGCTGGTCGAGGACGGGCTGATCACGAGCGAGGATTTCCGCGACTTCACCTTCGCCAACGCGGTCAAACTGTGGGGCACGCAGAACCCGCGCTTTTTCGAGGGCACTTCGGTGGCGCGCCAAGCCGCCGAAGTGCTCGCGAGCCAAACCCAGCCGCGCCTGCTCGACGCCGCGAAATAGCTCGAAAGAAACCGCAGCCCCGGCGAAAGCCGGGGCCTACCTTTGAACTGCTGAGGCTTTGGTTGAATGGGTCCCAGCTTGCGCCGGGACTGCGATTTTGCCGATCTCCCGCTCGACCCCACGGACCTGCTCGGGCGTCATGCGAAGGCCGAGCTTGGTGCGCCGCCACAGCACGTCCTCCCCCGTACGCGCCCATTCGCGCCCGCACAGCCAGCGCAGTTCCGCTTGCGTTAGGCCGCCGCCGAGATCGTCGCCCGGATCGTCGCCAAGAACCTGCCGCGCCTCGCTGCCGTAGCTTTCGACGAGCCGAGCAGCAGTTTCCGCGATTAGGGACGGATGCTCGCGCGCCAACTCAGCGGCGAGCGCCGCCGCCCCGCCCGCCGGCAGGTCGCCGCCCGGCAATACCGAGCCGGCGGTCCACGCGGGCCCTGCATTCGGCAAATAGGGCGCGAGCCGCGCGAGCGCATGTTCGGCGAGGCGGCGGTGCGTCGTCAATTTGCCACCGTAGATCGACAATGCGGGCGGCCCATGCGTGTCGAGGTCGAAGACGTAGTCGCGCGTCACCGCGGATGCATTGCCGGCGCGATCGTCGTAAAGCGGCCGCACCCCGGCGTACGTCCACACGATGTCGGCGGGCTTCGGCGGCGCGCGAAACCAGCGTCCGACCGCGCGGCACAGATAGGTAATTTCCTCGTCACCGATTTCGGCCGAAGCGGGATCGCCGGCAAACGGCAATTCGGTCGTGCCGATCAACGAATAGTCGCGCTCGAACGGCAGGACGAACACCACACGGCGGTCGTCGTTCTGTAGCAGGTAGGCGAGGTCGCCGTCATAGAGCCGCGGCACCACGATGTGGCTGCCCTTGACCAGGCGCAGCCCGGCGCGGCCCGGCAGCGCGGCACGGCGCAGCACCTCGGCTACCCAAGGCCCGGCGGCGTTGACCAGCACGCGGGCGGCGACTTCGTGCTCGCCCCCTTCGTCGCGCAGCGTGCAGCGCCACACGCCCCGCTCGCGGCGTGCCGCGACGAGTGCCGTGCGGGGCGTGATTATGGCGCCGCGCGCGCCCGCGTCGCGCGCCGTGACGATCGTCAGCCGGGCGTCGTCGGTGCGGCAATCGGCATAGGCGAAGCCGTGACGCACGCCGG
>DATEKP010000374.1:0-6652 GCA_035277405.1 Allostellaceae bacterium
ATCCTCACAGGACTTTACCGGAAGCGCGGCAGCTCTCCCTCTCCCCGCGCGCGGGGAGAGGGCCGGCGTGAGGGGCTTACTCCAGATTGAGCGGCGCGCCGTCGAGGTCCTCGGCCCGTTCCACCGCGATCAGCACGGCGAAGCCGGCCTTGTTGGGGTCGCGTTCCTTTTCGGGCTGGACGAGGCGGCGCCACACCTCCTCGTAGACCGGCCCGGATTTGTGGATTTTGGCGCGGCCGTAGAAGCGGGCGATGCCGCCTTTCGGCAGGATGCCTTCCTCGCGCAATTGCGGCTTGCGGAAATACACGGTGAGCGGCGTTCCGTCCGTCATGTTAGCGCTGGTCGAGCCCTTGCCGCGCTCCCACAGCGCGATGTGGTCGTCGTCGTACACCATCGTGCCGCCGCGCGGCGTGATCTGCGCGTAGCCGTTCGGCAGGGCCGAGCCGACCAGGCAGACATTGGCCGGAAACGCCGAATTGATGTGCGGCTGCAAAACTCGTGGAATTTTTGCCATGTCCTACGCCCTCGCTTGTGATGATTTGTCGTAGCGGAGATTGGCGCCGTAATTGGTGTTGAGCCACCACACGCGGTATTCGCCATAGGTGATCGGCGGGTATTTCGCCGGGTTGCCCGGCCCGCAGCAGGTCGGCAGGCAGGCGATCGGCCAGTCGATGTGCGGCGTGTAGAAGAACGGCGTCGAATAGCGGTGCTCGTTCGTCAGGTTGACCGCCAGGTGCTCGGTGGAAAGAAAGCGGTGGTTGGTCCAGCGTCGGCACATGTCGCCTGAATTGATGACAAACGAACCGGGGATGCGCGGCGCCTTGATCCAACCGCGTCCGTGTGGCCGGATGTATAGCCCCTCGACATTGGCCTGCGGCAGGATCGTGAAGAAATTGGCGTCGGTGTGCGGCGCCAGGCCGAACTGGTTGGCGCCGTAGGCGGTCGGCGGATAATGCGTCAGCCGCAAGACGCATTGCGCATCGACAAAGGCCTTGTCGAAATAGCCGGGCGACAGGTCGAGCGCGGTGGCGAAGACCGGCAGCAGCTTTTGCGCGAAGCCCTCCATCGCGTCCCAATAGCGCAGCAGGAAATCGCGGAAGCCGGGCAGGTTGTCCGGCCATTTGTTGAGTTCGCGGAACAGCTTGCCGGCGACGATCTCGGGGTTGTCGGGAGCGCGCTCGCGGTCCATGAAAAAGGCTTCGTTGAGGTCGGGCCGGTCGTTGTCGTTGACCTCGGAGGTCTTGACCGAATAGGCGCCCGACGGCAGGTAGCCGGTGAAGCCGCTGCCGCGCCCGCCGCCCGTCGCGAGCTTCAGCTTCTCATCCACCGGCAGCGCGTGAAATCGCCTTGTCTGTTCGACGACTCCGTCGGTCAGTTCGGCCGCAATGCCGTGGTTGACGACGATCAGAAACCCGATGTTCTCGAGCGCGTCGCGCAGCCGGCCGGCGACGGCGGCGAGCGCGCCCGCCTCGCCGCGCATAAAGGGGCCGAGATCGACAACCGGAAAGTCCTCGCTCGCCGCGCCGCGCAGCATGTCGAGGCTGATCGCCATGTCGCCTCCTCGCCCGATCCACCGAGTATAGCTTATTCCAATTCGGTGAGCAGCGCGGCGGCGGTTTTGAGATCGGCGGTGTCAAACCCTTCGGTAAACCAGGCGTGGACCGGCGCCAGCAATTGGCGCGCCTCTTCGCGTCGCCCGCGTTCGCCCAAGAGCCGCGCCAGGCTCGTCGCGGCGCGCAGCTCGTAGGCCTTCATGTTGCGCCCGCGCGCGCTGTCCAGTGCCGCCATGAACGCGGCCTCGGCGTCGGCGGTGGCATTCTGCCCAAGCAGCGCCAGCCCCTTGACGCGGTGGACCTCGGGCTCGAACTGGCGGTGGCCGGTCGTTTGCATGATCTCCAGGGCCCCTTCGACCAGCGCCAGCGCGGCCCCATGCTCGCCGCGCCGGCTCTCGGCGGCTGCCAAATTGGCAGTCCCAAAGACGCGCGATTGGGTTCGGCCCAACGGTGTATCGAGCGCCTGCCGAAGCGTCGCGGCGGCCTCTTGGAAGTTGCCTTGCAGCACCAGCGCCGCGCCGCGCAAGCTGTCCGGCGCATGCAGAAACGCCAGCCGCTGCTCGGCCGCCAACGCCTCAATCGCGGCAAGCTGCTGTAGCGCCTGCCCCGCCTCGCCGCGGCTCAAGTGCAGCAGCGCCTTGAAGGTCATGGACAGCTCCAGACTCAGCGGGTGGTGGAGCTGTTCCGCCAAAGCCACCGCTTCATCGACGCTGGCCAGCGCCGTGTCGGGGTAGCCGAGCAGCCATTCGAGCTGGCCGCCGATCTGGCGGGCGCAGACGCCGGGATCGTGACCGCCGAACAACAGGCGATGCTCGCGATGCGCCTCTAGGTCGTAAAGCTGACGGCCGGCGATGCAATGCTGATGTCCCGCGGCCGGCTCGCCGCCGAACAGGCAGGTCGTCCAGGCACTGTGGTGCGCTTGCAGCCGCAGCCCCCTATCGGTGCCGGTGGCGGCGGTGAGTTCAAGCAGCTCCTGCGACAGGCCTCTGCCCTTGGAGACATTCCCGGCCCCCGCCGTCCCCTGCCATTGACCGTACACGGAGAGGACCAGCTGGCGGCCATCCCGGCGCCGCTCGGCGATCTCGCGCGCCCGCGCATAGGCCCGCCCGGCCGCTTCCGAGATGAATCCCTCCGTCGTGAACAGCGACAGGCCGCGCGCCAGATGCAGCTCCGCCTCCTGGCCGTCACGCGCCGGGCCTTCGGGCGTGCCTGCCAGCAGCGCCAGACCGCGGTCGAAATGGCCGATCGCTTCGCGGTGCGCTAGGCGAGCCGCCGCGAACTGCCCAGCCTTCAGCCATTGCGCGACTGCCTTCTCGATCTGCCCGGCGCCGGTCAGATGATGCGCCAAGATTTCCGGTTGGCGCTCGATAAGGTCGGCGAAATCCCGTTCCAGCGCATCGGCCGCGCGGGCGTGCAATTGCTGCCGACGGCCGCGCAGCAACGTGCCGTAGGCGGCGTCCTGCACCAGCGCGTGCTTGAACAGGTAGGATGAGTGCGGCGGCGCGCCACGGCAGAACAGCAGGCCGGCATCGGTCAGGCGCTCCAACGCGGTATCGAGATCCGACCGGTCTGCGACATCGCGGATTAGCTCGTAGGCGAATTCGCGCCCGAGCACCGCGGCGATCTGCGCCACCTCGCGCGCCGCGGCGCCGATGCGGTCGAGCCGGGCGATCAGCGAGGCGTGCAGCGTCGGCGGCACGGCGAGCGCCGGCAGCGGGCTGGCCGACAATACCGCCGCGACGCGATTGTCCTGGTCGGCACGCTCCAGCACCGCCCTGGTCAATTCCTCGATGAACAATGGCACCCCGTCGGTGCGCTCGGCGATTTCCTCGACGACCTCGCCTCCGAGCGGGGCGTTGCCGGCCAGCCCGCGGACCAGCGCCGCGACATCGCGCCCGGCGAGCCGATTGAGCGCCAGCGCCGTCACGTGCGGCTGGCCGCCCCAGCCGTGCTGGAACTCCGGCCGGAAGGTGACGATCAGCAGGACGGGCAGCCGACGCACCCGGTCGACCGTCAGATCGAGCAACTCGCGCGACGTCGCATCGACCCAGTGCGCATCTTCGAAAACCATCAACACGGGGCAGCGCGCCGCCACCGCCGCGAGCTGGCGCAGCAAGGCCTCGAACAGCCTCTCGCGCTTGCGCTGCGGGCTGAGGTTGAGTTCGGCTGCCGTGTTCGGCAGCGACATCAGCTCGCGCAGCAAGGCGCTCTCGTCGCCGCCCGGGGCGCCCGGCGCGAGCACCGCGTCCAATTTCGCCGTCCTGGTCTCGGACGGGTCGTCGCGGGCGAACCCGCCGGCTCGTTCGAGCTGCGTGATAAACGGGTAAAGAGCGCTGTCCTGATGATGCGGCGAGCAGAAATACCGCAGCCTTGTGTGCCGCTCGTTTTCGATCTGACGATACAGCGCCGCCGACAGCCGCGATTTGCCGATGCCGGGTTCGCCCGACAACAGCACCACCCGGCCTTCGCCGCCCTTGGCTTGCCCCCAGCGCCGCATCAGCAGCTCCAGCTCCTCGTCGCGCCCGACGAGCGGTACCGCGCGCGAGCGCAGTGCCTCGAAGCGGCTGGCAACGCCGCTCTCGCCAACAACCCGCCACGCGCGCTGCGGCTCGGCGAAGCCGGCCAGAGGCCGCTCGCCGAGATCGGCAAGCTCGAACAAGGCGCCGATCTGGCGTCGGGTGCCTTCGGCGACAATCAGCGTGCCCGGTTCCGCGAGGGCCTGCAGCCGGGCGGCAAGGTTCGGGGTTTCGCCGACCACGCCGCGCTCCTGCGCTGCGCCCTGGCCGATTAGGTCGCCGACCACCGCGATGCCGCTGGCGATGCCGAGCCGAACCTGCAACGGCTGCGCCAGTCCAAGTCGGCCGACCGCGCCGATGACCGCGAGACCAGCCCGCACCGCGCGCTCGGCGTCGTCTTCGTGCGCCTGGGGATAGCCGAAATACACCAGCACCCCGTCGCCCATGTACTTCGCGACAAAGCCGTCGCACCGCGTGACCGTGTCGGCGACACAGCGATGGTAGGCGCCAATGATCTCGCGCACATCTTCCGGGTCGCTGCCCGCAGCGAGCGCGGTCGAGCCGACAAGGTCGCAGAACATGACCGAGAGCTGCCGGCGCTCGGCCTCGGTCCCGGCCTGAGCCTCTGCGGCATTTGCGGCAGGCGAAGGTGTCGGGCCGTCTGCCGCGTCGAGCGCGGCGATGGCGTCGAGCAACCGGCGGCGGTGTCCGATCGAGGCGACCCCAAGCTCGCGCAAATCGTCGGCGCTCAGCCGACGGAGAACCTCCCCGTCGATATCGTTATCGCGGAACGCCGGCGCATATTGTTCGAGGCCGAGCCCGCGCAGCCATTCGGCCACATCCATCGAGTTGCCCGCGATGGCATGAGTGGCGAGGATCATAACACCCGCACGCCGCCCGCTGTCCAGGAGGTCAGGCGAAGGCTCCTGCGGCTTGGCTCACCCGCCGTCATAGCGAGGAGCGCAAAGAGGGAGCAACCCGGTCGGGATTGCCGCGCTTCGCCTGCAGTGACGTGCACTCAGACGCGATCGCGCACGAAACCGGCGACGGCTCCGACCAACAACTCAAGGTCGGACTGCAAGCGAGGGAAGCCCGGCAGTTTTTCGAGCGTCTTCTGGTCCATGTAGAGGGCGCGGTCGACCTCGATCTGCAGGCTGTGCCGGCGCTCCTCAGGCCGGCCCTGGCGGCGCACGATCTCGACCCCCTTGTAGCCCTCGTTGACCCGCACGTCGTAGCCAAGGCCGCGCAGAAAACCGGCCACAAAATTCGTGAATTCCGGATCGCAGGTCGTGCCGTCGCGGTCGCCGAGCACGAAATCGGCGTAAACCCCTTTGCGTTCCTCGCGCGAGGGGCCGTAAGACGGCATCGAATGGCAGTTGATGTGCCACACCGCGCCGAATTCGCGATGCAGCCGATCGCAGGATTCCCCGAGCACGCGGTGATAGGGCGCGTGATAACGCTCGATGCGGGCGAGCACGTCGTCGGGGCTGAGTTTTCTGTCGTAGATCGGGACGCCCGGCTGCGCGTGGCGGCGCACCAGCCCGACCCTGGTCACCGGCCGCGTCGGCAGCACTGCCGGCGGCGGGGCTGCGAGCAGCGCCGGATCGATATCGTCGGCGGCGCGATTGGCGTCGATATAACTGCGCGGGAACAGCGCCGCGATCAGCGTCGCGCCATGCGCCGGCGCCGCCTGATAAAGTTCCTCGACATAGGCGTCCTCGGCCCGGCGCAGCACCGCGAGCGGGCAGCGATAGGCGAATTCCGCGGGATAGACCGAGCCGCTATGCGGCGAATCGAGGACCAGCGGCAATCGCTCGCCGGACGAGCCGAGGCGCCGCAAGACGCCCGGAATTTCCATTTCCGTCGCACTGCCGTGCATGCGGCCGCAGTCCCCTGTCGGCAAATGCCCTCAGGGGATTGTCATCGCATAGCGGCAGAGCCGGGGGAAGGGGCTAGCGGCGGCAGCCTCAGTGCTGCGCCACCCTGACCAGATGCGCCAGTCCGAAGAACTTTTCCGGATCCTGCGGTTCGCCGTTGACCAGCACCTCGTAATGGACGTGCGGGCCGGTGGCGCGGCCCGTACTGCCGAGGAAGCCGATCTCCTGGTGCGCCTGGATGCGCTCGCCGACCGACACGACAAAGCGGTGCAGATGCGCATAGCGTGTCGAGATGCCGTGGCCGTGGTCGATCTCGACCACCTTGCCGTAGTCGTTGCGGTAGCCGGCATAGGTCACGACACCCGGCGCCGTCGCGTAAACCGGCGACATGTAGGGCGCCAGCAGATCGACCCCGGTGTGGAACTCGCGGTCGCCATTCATCGGGTCGCCGCGCACCCCGAACGGGCTGCCGGTGCGGAAATTGGCGAGCGGCGCCGATACCGGCAGCACGTTGACCAGGCGCGAGAGCGCGGCCAGCTTCTCGGCGCTGAGCTTCGGTACGCCGCCGGGCGGCACCGGCACAACCGGCCCGCCCTCGCCGCCGCTGACGCCGAACTGCGCGAACAGCCCGCGCACATCGACTCCGGTCGAGGCGAGCACCCGCTCGACCTGCGAGAGGGCGCCGCGATTGGCTGCGACCGCAGCC
>DATEKP010000375.1:0-4440 GCA_035277405.1 Allostellaceae bacterium
GGGCGCCGTCGACGCGGTCATCGTGGTCGACGGCGGCAGCAGCGACCGCACCGTCGAGCGCGCGCGGGCGGCCGGCGCTCGGGTTATCACCTTGCGCGAGCGCGGCTATGGCCGGGCGTGCCGCGCCGGTGCGGACGCCGCTGTCGACTGCGACATCATCGTTTTTCTCGACGGCGACGGCAGCGATTGTCCGGAGCTGATCCCCTCCCTCGTCACGCCGATCGCGGCCGGCGCGTACGATTTCGTGATCGGCTCGCGCAGCCGCGGCGCACGCGAAAGAGGCAGCATGGCGGCCCACCAGCTTTTGGCCGGGCGGCTTGTCGGACGGGCGATTCGCCTGCTCTACGGCCTCACCTACACCGACATGTGCCCGTTCCGCGCGATCCGGCGCGACGCGCTGCTCTGCCTCGGCATGCGCGAGGAAACCTACGGCTGGAACCTCGAAATGCAGATGCGGGCGGCGCGCGCCGGGCTGCGCGTCCTGGAGGTGCCGGTGGCGCATCGCCGTCGCAGCGCCGGCAAATCGAAGGTCTCGGGCAATCTGCGCGGCACGCTGCGCGCCGGCTGGCGGATTTGCGCCGCCTTTCTGCGCATCGCCGCCGAGAGGCACGCGCGCGAGGCGCCAGCGAGAACATTGCCCGGTGAAATGCAATCGTCATTCCCGCGCAAGCATGGGTGACGACCACTTCGTATCTTGCCGTCCCTGCGAAAGCGGGGACCCACCTCTGAACAGGCTGCGCGGCGGCCTGGTGGGTCCCGGCTTTCCCCGCGCTTTTGCAGAAGAGGCGACGGGCTGGAGAGAAGGCACTGCAGAAGCGCCTTGCATCCTTCGAGACGCACCCTTCGGGCGCTCCTCAGAATGACGTCAGTCGACGGTGAAGGTAGGAAAACCGTCATCCTGAGGAGGCCGCGAAGCGGCCGTCTCGAAGGACGCACAATCCCCGTGCAGGGCGCCGGGCGGGTTGTGCAAAGATCCCGCTTTCGCCGGGACGACTCTAAAAGATTGAACGCGATCGAACGTCTGGTTCAGGACACGCGATGAACCCCGACCCGTTCTCCGATGTCGTCGGCTTTCTGCTGCAGCCGGCGTGGACCACCGCGGTGTTCTGGCTGCTGCTGGCCGGCAGCGTGGCGGTGGCCGTCATTGCCCTGAGGACGATCCCGGAGCAGCGCCGCGCCGCGCATATCGGCAACTGGATCATCCGTTTCCTGATCGGCTGCATGTGGTGGCAGCAGACTTTGTGGAAATTGCCGCCCTATTACACCGACCAGCCGAAAGAGCCATTCGGCGCCACCGGCCTCGCCTACTGGATGGGGCAGATGGGCAAGCACGCCGCGATCCCGGCGCAGGCCGATTTCGTCAACAACATCGTGCTGCCGCATTTCTATCTGTTTGCGCCGGTGGTCTACGGCCTCGAAGTGCTGACCGCGGTGTCGCTGATGCTCGGACTGTTCGTGCGCCTGTGGGGCATCATCGGCGCCTTGCAGATTCTCAATTTGTGGCTCGGCCTCTACAGCGCGCCCGGCGAATGGCCGTGGACCTATTTCTTCCTGCTGCTTCTGATGGTCGTCTTTGCCTTGCACCATTACGGCCGCAGCCTCGGCGTCGACGCGCTGCTGTGGGCGGCGCGGCGGGGCGCGGTCAATCGCGACATGGTACATCGGCTGCTCGACGCCGTTACCTGATGGCAAGGGCCGCCGGCGGTGCCGCGGCGCCACCCTGCCCGTGCGGAGTAGCCGAGATGGACGACATCCCGGGCCGCATCGCGGCCACAAATTCCGGCCAGGCCGCAGGATTGCCGCCGCGCCCCCGCATCGTCATCGTCGGGGCCGGGTTTGGCGGTCTGTTCGCGGCGCGCGGTCTCGCCGGCACCGCAGCCGACGTGACCGTGATCGATCGCCGCAATCACCATTTGTTTCAGCCGCTGCTCTACCAAGTGGCGACCGCCGCGCTGTCGCCGGCCGACATCGCCGCGCCGATCCGCAGCATCCTGTCCCGCCAGGCCAACGCCGAGGTCGTGCTCGGAACCGTGACGAGTGTCGATGTCGCGGGCCACGCCGTGCTGATCGGCGATCGCCGGATCGCTTACGATCAGCTGGTCGTCTCCACCGGCGCGCGCGAAGCCTATTTTGGCCATGACGAATGGGCGGCCGTCACCTTGGGCCTCAAAAGCATCGAGGATGCGACCGCGATGCGGCGCCGCATCCTGCTCGCGTTCGAGCAGGCCGAGCAGTGCGGCGAGGCGGCCGAACGGCACCGGCTGTTGACCTTCGTCATCGTCGGCGGCGGGCCGACCGGGGTCGAATTGGCCGGCACCCTGGCCGAGCTCGCCAAGGCGGCGCTGGCGCGCGATTTTCGCCATATCGACCCGGCCGCCGCGCGCATCGTCCTGATCGAAGCCGGTCCGCGGCTGCTGCCGAGCTTTCCGCCACGTTTGTCCAATATCGCGGCGCGTGGCTTGGGCCGGCTCGGGGTAGAGGTGCGGCTCGGCGCCGCGGTGACCGGCTGCGACCCTGACGGCGTCACGATCGGCGCTGAGCGGCTCGACAGCCGCACCTTGATCTGGGCCGCCGGGGTCGCCGCCTCGCCGGCCGCTTCATGGCTCGGCGTCGCGCCAGTGCGCGGCGGGCGTGTCGCGGTCGGCCCCGACCTGACCTTGCCCGGACACCCGGAAATTTTCGTCATCGGCGACACCGCGGCGGTAACGAGCACCGGCGGGCCGCTGCCCGGCGTCGCCCCGGTGGCCAAGCAGCAGGGCGCCCATGTCGCCCGCGTCATTGCGGCGCGCCTTGCGGGCCGGCCGCCGCCCGCGCCGTTCCGCTACCGCGATTACGGCAATCTGGCGACGATCGGCCGCCGCGAGGCGGTCGTCGATTTCGGCCCGCTCTGGCTGACCGGCCGCCTGGCTTGGCTCGTCTGGGGCGCGGCGCACATCTATTTCTTGATCGGGTTCCGCAACCGCCTGGCGGTCGCGATCGACTGGTTGTGGTCCTACCTGACCTACCAGCGCGGCGCCCGACTGATCACCGGCCCATACGAGGAGGAGCCGCGCTCGGCCGCCGCAGCCGCAGCCGATCGGTTGCGATGATCAGCCGTCTGGTCCGCTGTGTTGCTCGAAGACCCACCGCGCGGCAATAGATGCGCGAGAGTCGCGCCCGCCGAGCGCTTCAAGTAATCGTCACCGCGGCAAAACAAAAGAAATTGGCCGGAACCGAAGGCTCCGGCCAAGTTTGAACAGGGAGGCTTCACGTCTAGGAGACGTAAGGGTCCGAAGACCCTCTTTCCGGGCGCAAGTCCCGGAAACTGTTTTGCGGGCCCCCACCCGCAGAAATCCGTGGCGATGCAGTATCGCGCGAGACCCAATATCGGCGTTTACGGGTGCCGATACCAACGGGAATTGCGTCTGGCTCGTCTGCAAAAAGCGCAATGCTATGGCGGAGCAGCAGAAAACGCGCGGCAACTCGCCGCAGCGAGATTTCGCGCGTCGCGCTTTCCGCCGCTCCCCGGCGCACGAGGGCGCGCGCCGGGGAGCGGGAATGTGCGAATCCTACTCGGCCAGCACCCAGCGGCCGTGCCATTTGCCGTGCGGGTCGTAGCCTTCCTGCCACACGTAATGCGGCGCCGCGGCGGGTTGCGGCACGGCGGCCTGCTGCTCGGTAACTGGGGCTGAGGTCATGCCCGGCCAGTTGGTGCCCCCGGAGGCGCGCGGCCCCTCCAGCGGCGCGCTGGGGACCACCGCCGGCACCGCGCCGCCGGTCATGCCGGGCCAGTTGTTGGCCGAAGAGGCGCGCGGCCCTTCCGCCCGCGCGGCCGCCGCCAGCGAGCCGGCCGCCAGCAGCATCGCGGCCGCGGCCGCAATCGAGAACGCTTTCATCTGATACCCTGATGCAGGTTGCGCGAAGTTGTTGCGGTGCAACAGCAGGCGCAGGTGGGGAATGCGCGCAACGGGTCAAGAGCGGCCGAACCCGAGGTCAGCCGCCATCTTCTCCTTATTCGGAAGCATTTCCAACGGATTGAGGCGAACGCTGCGGCACGCCGCCGCACAGACCCGCGATTTTGCAATGCAGCAATGCCGCACCCTCGCGGAGCCTCGCTTTGACGGGATCGTCATTCCCGCGCAAGCGGGAATCCAGGGACAATCGGCACGGCATCGGCCCTGGACCCCCGCTTACCCGCGGCCGTATTTGCCGTGGAAATGGGGAAGCACGCGCTCGCCCATCATGGCGATGACGCGCAACACCTGCGCCGCCTCCATGCCGGGCCAGCCGAGGCGGAAGATCAGGTAGTTCGATTCGAGCCGGCGCACCCGCTCCTCGATCTGTTCGATGACCTCGTCGGGCGTGCCGAGCACGAAGCGGTCGCGCGCCAATTCCGCGAACGGCACGCGGAAGCTCTCCTCGCCGGGCAACGCCTTGTCCTGGCCCCATGCAGCATAAGCG
>DATEKP010000376.1:0-6612 GCA_035277405.1 Allostellaceae bacterium
TAGTCCCCGAACGTTTTCCCCTTCCCCCCGCTGACCACGGCTCTGGTGTTCGCCGCATTTCCTCCCTCCCCCTCGATGGGGGAGGGCCGGGGTGGGGGTGAATTGGCCGCCCAATCCCCGAAGGGGTTGCCGCCGGCACGATCACCCCCTCCCAACCCTCCCCCATTGAGGGGGAGGGCACTCGAACGCGATCGTAGTTCCCCGGTCGGGGCGAGGGAGGAAAATGAGCTATTCGCCAAGGTAGGCCCTCTCGACATCGGGATTGCGCACGACCTCCTCCGGCGCCCCGTCGGCGATCTTCTGCCCGGCGACGAGCACCGCGAGGCGGGTCGAAAAGCTCATCACCGCGCGCATGATGTGCTCGATCAGCACGATCGTGATGCCCTCCTCGTTGAGGCGGAACAGCACGGCCAGAATCTCCTCGACCTCGGACGGCGACAGCCCGGCCATCGCCTCGTCGGCGAAGAGGAGGCGCGGCTGCGTCGCGACGGCGCGCGCCAGCTCCAGTTTGCGCATCTCGACCTGCGTCAGGTCGCGCGGCAGCCGGCGAGCCTTGTCGCCGAGGCCGACCTGGCGCAACAGGTCGCGGCACCGCGCCTCGACCTCGGCCGCCGACAGGTGCGATCCGGGCCGGGCGTTGACCGTGTAGAGCAAGGGCACGCGCAGATTGTCGATCAGGGTCAGCGTGTGAAACGGCTTCGGCAGCTGGAAGCTGCGTGCGAGGCCAAGCCGGGTCCGCTGGTGCGCGATCAGCCCGTCGAGCTTGTGGCCGTCGAAACGGACGCTGCCGGTTTCGTTGCGCAATGTGCCGCACAGGCAGTTGACCAAGGTCGATTTGCCCGAGCCGTTCGGGCCGATCAGGCCGAGCCGCTCGCCCGGCGCGACATCGAGCGCGATGTTCTCGAGCGCGACGAAACCGCCAAAGCGCTTGCCGAGGCCGGCGACGGAGAGCAGCGCGGCGGCGGTCATGCCGCCTCGCGCTCGACCATCGCCTCGACCGCGACGGCGCGCGCGCGTTGCCGCGCCCGCACCAGGCCGATGATGCCGTTGGGCGCGATGATCACGAAGCCGATCAGCAACAGACCGACGATCAACAGGTTGAGCGCCGAGGAGATCGTCACGGTGGCGAGCTGCTGGATCGTGCCTAAGAGGATCGCGCCGATCACCGGGCCAAGCCAGCTCGTCATGCCGCCGATCACCGGCATCGCGACGCTGTTGACGGCATACGCGAGGTTAAAGCTCGAGGTCGGGTCGAGATAGGTCACGTAATAGGGAAGCGGCGCGCCGGCCATGCCCATCAACGCGCCGGTCAATGTCGTCGAGATCAGCTTCAGACGAAGGGTCGGCACGCCGCCCGCCTCGGCCGCCAACTCGTCATCGCGGATCGCGGCGAAGCCGAGACCGAGCCGCGAGCGTTCGATCGTGCGGGCGATCGCCACCGAAATGACCGCCAGCGCGATCATCAACGTATAGAGATACTGGATGTAGCCGCCGCCGATAGGCGCGTTGGGCGGGCGGATGATGTAGATGCCGCGCGAGCCGCCGACATAATCCCAATTGACGATCAGCGTCTGTACGACGATCGCCAGCGCCAGCGTCGCGATCGCGAAAAACACGCCGCGCAGGCGCAAGGTCAGGTAACCGGTGCCGAGCCCGACTATGCCGGAGACGATGCCGGCGACGACGATCATGACCGGCAGCGGGATCGCCGGGATCGTGATCTCGAACGTCTTCTGCAGCAGCTCCGGCATCTTGTGCAGCACAACCGAGCTGTAAGCCCCAAGGGCGAAGAAAGCGCCGGTGCCGAAATTGGTGTAGCCGGTATAGCCGCCGTTGATGTTCCACGCCGTCGATAAGACGATGTATTGCAGCACGACATAGGACGCGAAAAAGAAGTATTCGTTCGTGAAGAAGACGCGCGTCAACACGACCAGCGCCACCCCCACCGCCGCCGCAACTATCCAAAATGTGCCGGTTTTCATGCTTCTTGCTCCGCATCCCGGAGCGACCCAGCCCCTCTCCCGCACTGCGGGAGAGGGAGGGGCCCACGCCGCAGGCGTGGGAGGGTGAGGGACTTTCGTTCGCGCAATACGTCGAGGATCAGCTCACTGACGCTTTCGATATTGTTCAGAATGTCATTGTCCCAGAAGCGCAGGACCCGCCATCCGCGCTGTTCCAGCCAAATGGTGCGGCGGGCGTCCTGTGCATTCTCGGCGTGCTGACTGCCGTCCGCTTCGATTACGAGCAGAAATTTCGTACACGCGAAGTCGGCGACAAACGGCCCGATCGGAACTTGCCGGCGAAACTTGTAGCCGAGCAACTGCCGGCTCCGTAAAGCGAGCCAGAGGCGTCGTTCCGCATCTGTCGAATTTCGGCGCAAGGCTCGAGCGCGTGCGAGCGACTTGGCGGGGGTCGGATTAACGCGCTGGCGCCGCGGACCCTCACCCGGCTCGCTGCGCTCGCCACCCTCTCCCGCAGTGCGGGAGAAGGGATTTTCGGGTCCGCCTGACATCATCAGCGCCCGGCCAGGCCGGCGGGGCGCACGGCCAGGGTGATCAGCAGGAAGCCGAAGGCGACGGCGGGGGCCCAGGAGGGGCCGTAAAACGTCGCCGTGATGCTCTCGACGACGCCGATCAGCATCGCCGCCGCGACCATGCCGGGAAAGCTCGTCATGCCGCCCAGCACGCAGATCGCGAAGATGCGGCCGATATAGTCGCGCCCGATCGACGGCTCGACCGGCTGGATGATGATCAGGAATGTGCCGGCGAGCGCGCAGGTCGCGGTCGAGATGCCGAAGGCGATCTGCTTGATTCGGGTCGGGCTCGCCGCCATCAGCTGCAATGCGAGGCCGTCTTGCGACACGGCGAGGATCGCCCGGCCGATAAAGCTGCGCGACAGGTAGAGCTGCAGCGCGCCGATCGCGAGCAGCGAAACGACGCACGGGATCAGCATCCGCAGCGGCAGGTCGAAGATGCCGAACTTGAGGCTCGGGCCGATATAGGATGCCTCGACAAAGCGGTAATCGACGCCGAAGATCAGCACCAGCGAGACTTCGCCGACAAACAACAGTCCGAAAAAGAAGGCGAGCCCCTGGATCGCCTGCTCGCCGCGCATCTCGAACGAATAGTAATAGAGGCGATAGACCGCCATGCCGATCGCGTAGAACACCGGCAGCATCAGAAAGCCGATCAGGATCGGATCGATCTTGAGCCAGGTATTGAAGACATAAGCGGCGTACGAGCCGAGCAGGATGAAAGCGGGCTGGGCGATGTTGGCGATGTCGAGCATGCCGAACGAGATCGTGACGCCGACCGTGACGGCGGCATAGAAGCCGCCGAGCAGGATGCCGGCGACGATCGCATTGGCGAGCAGGTCGAGCGAGATCATGCGCGGGTCCGAGGCCTGCGGCCCGGGGCGGAAATTCGGGGCATTAGCAAATGCCTGTCATCGCGAGGAGCCGACGGCGACGAAGCAAATCTCGTCGCGGCTTTCTGCGGTACGAGGTTGCTTCGCTGCGCTCGCAACGACACTACTCCCCTGCCTCGTTCTCGCATGGCGGCGCCAAGCGAGCTCTTGCCCGCATTAGAACAGCAACGGCGGTCGCTGAGAAGCGCGGCGGCGGTCGCGGGCATCGTGCCGCAGCGCCACCCGCTAGCTTTTGACTGCGGCGCCCGGATGCGGCTATGGGAGCGTCATCCGCGATCACGGGGAACGCCGAGCGATGAGCCTGAGGTTCGAGCCGCGCGACGAGGACCGGGCATTGTTGACGGGGCGCGGCCGGTTCTGCGACGACGCGCGCGCGGCCGGCGAGGCGTACGCCGTCTTCGTGCGCTCGCCGCATGCCTGCGCCGCGATCCGCCACATCGATATCGCCGCCGCGTCGGCGCTTCCGGGCGTCCGCTGCATCCTGACCGCGGCCGACATGACCCGGGCTGGGATCGGCAACGTTTCGCTGGTGACGCCGGTGCCGAACGGTGCCGCTCTCGCCGTGCCGCATCGCCCGGCATTGGCTGGCGAGGTTGCGCGCCATGTCGGCGATCCGGTGGCGCTGGTGATCGCCGACAGCGAGGGGCTTGCCCGCGACGCCGCCGAACGCGTCGTCGTCGATTACGAGCCGCACGAATCGGTCACCGATGTCGCGGCGGCGGGGGCGGCCGGCGCAGCTCAGGTGTGGCCCGAAGCCCCCGGCAATATGGCACTTGACTGGCACGGTTTTGCCGGTGAGGCGGAGCGCCGCGCGGCGGTGGAACGGGCCTTCGCCGGCGCGGCGCATGTCGCGCGGGTGCGGCTGGTCAACCAGCGCGTCGTCATGGCGCCGATGGAGCCACGCGGCGCGCTCGCCCGCTACGATGCCGACAACGGTCGTTATACCCTGGAGTGTGCATCGCAGAGCGCCTTCGTGCTGCGCGAGCATTTGGCGCGCTGCCTCGGCGTCGCGGCCGAGCGGGTGCGCGTCCTGAGCGGCGATGTCGGCGGCGCCTTCGGCATGCGCGCGACGCTCTACCCGGAATACCCGGCGCTGCTCGTCGCAGCCAGGTTGACCGGGCGGCCGGTACGCTGGCTGGCGAGCCGCTCGGAATGTTTTCTCAGCGACAACCAGGCGCGCGACACGCTGATCGAGGCGGCATTGGCGCTCGACGAGGGCGGGCGGTTTCTCGCCCTCGACATCGACGTGCTGGCGAATATGGGCGCCTACCTGACCTCGCACGCCGCCTTCATTGCCACCGCCAATTTCGCCCGCTGCCTGCCCGGCATGTACGACGTCCCGCATGTCGGTTTGCGCATCCGCTGCCTGTTCACCCACACCGTACCGACCGGCCCCTATCGCGGAGCCGGCCGGCCCGAGGCCAATTATTGCCTGGAACGGCTGATCGACGCGGCGGCGCGCATTACCGGCATCGGCCGCATGGAACTGCGGCGCCGCAACCTCATCGCATCCGAGCGGATGCCGTACATGACACCGGTCGGCACGCGCTACGACAGCGGCGATTTCCCGGCATTGTTCGAGCGCGCGCTGGAGGCGGCCGATGTCGCGCGATTCAAGGCGCGCGCCGAAGCATCCGAAAAGCATGGCAAACGGCGCGGCCTCGGCGTCGCCTGTTTTCTCGAAATCGCCGGCGGTCAGCCCGGCGAGGGGGCGGCGATCGCGTTTCCGGGGCAGAGCCGGCTGCTGCTGGCGATCGGCGTGCACGCCAGCGGTCAGGGCCATCGTACATTGTTCCGCCGGCTCGCCGCCGAGCGGCTCGGCATCCCGGTCGAGCGGGTCGAGGTCGAGCAGGGCGACAGCGACGACGAGGTGCCGAGCGCCGGCTCGGTCGCCTCGCGCTCGACGATGTCGGTCGGCGGCGCGGTTGCCGCCGCGGTCGATGCGGTGATCGAGAAAGGCCGGCAGGTCGCGGCGCATGTGCTGGAGACGGCGGAAGCCGATATTGTCTATCGCGACGGCGTCTTCGAGATCGCCGGCACCGACCGGCGGATCGGGCTGTTCGAGCTGGCCGAGCGGGCCCGCGCACTGGCGCGCGACGGCGCAATCCCCGAGGATCTCGACACCCGCCGCACCGCCGACGTGCCGCCGACCTTCCCCAACGGCGTGCATGTCGCGGAGGTCGAGATCGACCCCGATGACGGAAGCGCGACGCTGGCGTCGTATGCCGCGCTCGACGATTGCGGCCGGGTATTGGCGCCGGTGCTGGTCGAAGGCCAGGTGCATGGCGGCGTCGCGCAGGGCGCCGGACAGGCGCTGCACGAACACGGCCTCTACGACGGCGCGAGCGGGCAATTGCTCGCCGGCTCGTTCATGGATTACGCGATGCCGCGCGCCGATGACCTGCCGCCGATCACCGCCGGTCTCCACCCGGTGCCGGCGAAAAGCAACGTGCTCGGCGTCAAGGGCGTCGGCGAGGCCGGCACCACCGCCGCGCTCGCGGCCGTCATGAACGCGGTCGCCGACGCCCTGCCCGAGGCGCCCGACATCGACATGCCCGCCACCCCCGAGCGCGTCTGGCAGGCGCTACGAGCCGCTTCGTGAGTGCCAGTCTGGGTCCCTGCGAAGGCAGGGACCCATGGTTCCGGCGCACGGGCGGCGGAAAAATGGGTCCCCGCCTACGCGAGGACCCAAGAAGAGCGAAGCCGGTGGATGCCCGGTCAAGCCCGGCGGGTTTGCTGAGGAATTAATTGGAGCAAAGGAGTGCAGATGACCGGACTGACCCTCGACCAGGCTTCGACGATCGTCGATCAGGCGCTCGCCAAGGGGCGTGACTTGAACCTGCAGCCGCTGACCGTCGTCGTGCTCGACGCCGGCGGGCAGTTGAAGGCGATGAAGCGCGAGGACCGCTCCAGCCTGTTGCGCCCGGAGATCGCGATGGGGAAGGCCTGGGGCACGCTCGGCATGGGCTTCGGCGGCCGTGAATTCGCCCGCCGCATGGCGGCCGGCGGCGGCGGTTTCATTCAGGCGCTGACCGTCGCCTCGGGCGGTCGCATCGTGCCGGTGCCGGGCGGCGTCCTGATCCGCGACGCGGCCGGCGAGATCCTTGGCGCGGTCGGGATCAGCGGCGACACTTCGGAGAAAGACGAAGCGTGCGCGGTGCATGGCATCCGCGCCGCCGGCCTCGC
>DATEKP010000377.1:0-22495 GCA_035277405.1 Allostellaceae bacterium
CGTCACGGTGCGCGACAACGGCCGCGGCATCCCGATCGATCCGCATCCGCGCTTCCCGGACAAATCGGCGCTCGAAATCATCCTGACGATGCTGCATTCGGGCGGCAAGTTCGGCGGCCATGCCTACAAGACCTCGGGCGGATTGCACGGCGTCGGCATCTCGGTCGTCAACGCGCTGTCGGACCAGCTCGAGGTTGAGGTGGCGCGCGATCGCCGCCTGTGGCGCCAGCGTTACAGCCGCGGCGTGCCGGACAGCGGCGTCGAGGATGCCGGCCCGGTGCACAACCGGCGCGGCACGACCTTGTCGTTTCATCCCGACCCGGAGATTTTCGCCGACGCGCAGTTCCGCCCGGCCGTGCTGTACCGCATGGCGCGCTCAAAGGCCTATCTGTTCCGCGGCGTCGAGATCCGCTGGCGGTGCGACCCGGCGGTGCCATGCCCGGACGGCGTGCCGCATGAGGCGCGGCTGCATTTCCCCGGCGGCCTCGGCGATTTTCTCGCCGCCAGTCTCGAAGGCCGCGAATTGCTGACGCCGCGACCTTTCGTCGGCCAGGCCGAGCTTGACGATGCGGGCAGCGTCGAATGGGCCGTCGTGTGGCCGCAGGACGAGGACGACGGCTTCTGCCACTCTTATTGCAACACGATCCCGACCCCGGAGGGCGGCACCCACGAGGCCGGGCTGCGCAACGCGCTGCTGCGCGGCGTCAAGGCTTATGGCGAGCTGATCGGCAACCGCCGCATTGCGCCGGCGACCGGTGACGATGTCGCCGCCGGCGCCGCTCTGCTGCTCTCGCTGTTTCTGAAAAATCCGCAGTTCCAGGGCCAGACCAAGGAACGCCTCGCTTCGGCCGAGGCGACGCGGTTGGTCGAAAATGCGGTGCGCGACCATTTCGACCACTGGCTCGGCGCCGACCCGGCGACGGCCCGCCTCCTGCTCGACCATATTGCCGAGCGCGCCGAGGAGCGCGCGCGCCGGCGCCAGCAGAAGGAGATGGCGCGCAAGACCGCGACGCGCAAACTGCGCCTCCCCGGCAAGCTCGCCGACTGCTCGCGCGACACCGCCCAGGGCACCGAAATCTTCTTGGTCGAGGGCGACAGCGCCGGCGGCTCGGCGAAGCAGGCGCGCGACCGCGAGACCCAGGCGATCCTGCCGCTGCGGGGCAAGATCCTGAATGTCGCCAGCGCCTCCTCCGACAAGATGCGCGCCAACCAGGAATTGTCGGACATCGTGCTGGCCTTGGGCTGCGGCACCGGCGCGCAGTACCGCGAGGAGGCGCTGCGCTACGAGCGCGTCATCATCATGACCGACGCCGATGTCGATGGCGCGCACATCGCCTCATTACTGATGACGTTCTTCTTCCGCGAGATGGCGAAGCTGGTCGATAACGGCCATCTGTTCCTCGCCCTGCCGCCGCTCTACCGGCTGACCCAGGGCGAGACGACGCTCTACGCCCGCGACGACGCGCATCGCGAGGAATTGCTCGCCACCGCCTTCAACGGGCGCGGCAAGGTCGAGATCAGCCGCTTCAAGGGATTGGGCGAGATGCCGGCTCGCTATCTGAAAGCGACGACGATGGACCCGGCGCAGCGCAACCTGCTTTGTGTCAAACCGCTCGCCGATCCCGCCGCGGACGAAAGCGCGGAAGAAGCCCAGGCGCGGACCTGTGCGTTGATCGAAACGCTGATGGGCCGCCGTCCCGAATTGCGCTTCGACTACATCCAGAAAAACGCCCGCTTCGCCCGCGACCTCGACGTGTAGGGCGCGCCGGCGCAGCTGCGGAAACCGGCTGCACCGCTGCCTTCCTGTCGCGTCATGGCCGGGCTTGACCTGGACATCTATCTCGTTGACTATCCACGACAACTTGGCAACTGATGCCCGAATCCGGTCCGGGCATGACGGGCCGGGGGTTGGAATGACACGCCAGCGCGCTGCCGATGATTTTGCGACAATCCGCCGCCGCATGGAGGAATTGCGCCAGGAGCGGCAGCCGGCGCATCCCGCCCTGACCAGCGATCCCGTCATCGCCGGCCATCGCGGTCCCTGCGCCTGCGGCCTCAGCCTGTTCCCCGACGAGTGCGACGGCTCCTGCAAAGCGCTGTGAGGGCGGCTAGGCCTTTCAGCGGCGGCCGAACAGGCGTTCGAGGTCGCTGAGCGCCAGCGCGACGTAGGTCGGGCGGCCGTGGTTGCACTGGCCGCTGTTGGGCGTCGCCTCCATCTGGCGCAGCAGCGCGTCCATCTCCGGCGGCGTCAGCCGGCGGCCGGCGCGTACGCTCGAATGGCAGGCGAGGGTGCCGCAGACGCTCTCGATCCGCTCCTTCAGCGCCAGCGCGTCGCCCCATTCCACCAGTTCGTCGGCGAGGTCGCGCACCAGCGACTTGACGTCGAGGCCGGGGACGAGCGCAGGCACCTCGCGGACAATGACCGCGCCGCTGCCAAAAGCTTCGAGCACCAGGCCGAACTCGGCGAGCTCCTCCGAACGCGCCGCGAGCCGTGCCGCCGCCGCCGCGTCGAGTTCGACGATCTCGGGAAGCAGCAAGCTCTGGCGGGCGACGCCGTGCGCCGCCAGGGCCGCCTTCATGCGCTCGTAGACGAGGCGCTCGTGCGCGGCATGCTGATCGACCAGCACGATGCCGGTCGCGGTCTCGGCCAGGATGTAGGTGCCGTGCAACTGCGCGCGGGCGCTGCCGAGCACCGTGTCGGCCGGCGTTTCCGGCAGAGATTCGGCGATGGCGGCCGGCGGTCCCGGCGCCAGAAACGCGTTTGCGGCTTCGGCCAATGCGCGCGGCGGCAAGCTCGGCGGGAACGCGAAGCGCGGTTCCGTCGCCGTTATCCCCTCGGGCGAGCGGAACGCCGCCAGCGCGGCGCTGGCGACCGTGGTCGAGCTGCGCTGCCCGGCCGCGGTCAACGCGTGGCGCAGCGCGCCGACGATCAGTCCGCGCACGAGCCCGGCATCGCGAAAGCGGATCTCGGCTTTCGCCGGGTGCACGTTGACGTCGATCTCGGCCGGCGGCGCTTCGAGAAACAGTGCCACGACCGGGTGGCGGTCGCGCGCCAGCACGTCCTGATAAGCGCCGCGGACCGCGCCGACCAGCAGGCGGTCGCGCACCGGCCGGCGGTTGACGACCAGGTACTGGTCGCGCGGCAGCCCGCGGTTGAGGGTCGGCAGGCCGATCAGCCCGGACAGGCGAAAGCCCTCGCGCTCGGCCATGACCGGAACCGAATTCTCGGCGAAATCGCGGCCGAGCAGCGCCGCGAGCCGCGCCTCGCGCGTCTTTGCCGCCGGCAATCGCAGCAACACGCGCTCGTCGTCGCCGGTTACCGTGAATGCGATCTCCGGGCAGGCCATCGCCAGCCGCTTGACCGCGTCGAGCGCCTGGTCGCGTTCGCTGCGCGGCGTCTTCAGGAATTTGAGGCGGGCCGGGGTGGCGAAAAACAGGTCGCGCACCTCGACCCGGGTGCCCGGCGGGTGCGCCGCCGGCGTCGGCGCGCTCTTGCGGCCCGCTTCGACCGCGATCTCCCAGGCGCTGTCGCTGCCCGCTATGCGCGAGACGATGCGCAGCCGGCTGACCGCGCCGATCGACGGCAGCGCCTCGCCGCGGAAGCCGAGTGCGCGAATCTCGACCAGATCGTCGTCCGGCAGTTTCGACGTGCAGTGGCGCTCGACGGCCAGCGGCAGTTCCTCGCGGCTCATTCCGCAGCCGTCGTCGATTACCGCGAGCAACGACTGGCCGCCGGCCTGCAACACCACCTCGATATGGCGGGCGCCGGCATCGATCGCGTTCTCGACCAGTTCCTTGATCGCCGCCGCCGGCCGCTCGACGACCTCGCCGGCGGCGATGCGATTGACGATGACGGGCGGCAGCTGGCGGATTGTCATGCCGGCGCAGTCTAGGCCCTTGCGCCGGCCGCTGCGAGCGCGGGCTGATCGGCCGAGATGTCGCCGGCGAGGGCCGGGTCGCGGGCGCGGCGCACCACCAGCACGAAACCCAGCCACAACACGACCGGCGCGACCGGCATTGGCGGCAGGCTGCCGAGCCGCGCCGACAGGAACATCAACCCCGGCAGCAGCAGCAATGCCAGCGCGGCGAGACGCTCCCACGGCTGGAAGCCGGTGCGCAGCCCTTCGCAGCCGAGCCAGGCGGCGGCGAAGACCAGGATCGCCGCGTCGTAATCGAGCGCGTAGGGGGTCGCGAGAAACGGTGCGATGCAGAGCGCCGCGGCCTTGCATGCGAACGGCGCACGGCTGCGCCACACGACCACGATCGCGGCGAGTGCCGCGAGACCGGAGATTGCCTGTGCTGCATAGGCGAGCGCTAGGCCGGCGCCGATTTCACGGGCGCCGGCGAACACCGTCATCAGGCGAGACACGTCGTCGTAGGATTCGATGATGTGGCGGTTGGCGCCGATATTGCCGAGAAAACCCGCCCACGGCGCGATCCCGAACGCGGCGATGCTGGCCGTCACCAACAGCGCGACGGTCGCCGCCGCCGCGGCGAAGGCGCGCAGATGTCCGCCGGCGAGCAGCGCAACCGGCAGCAGCACCCCCAATTGCGGCTTGTATGCAAGACAGCCGAAACAGAAGCCGGCCAGCAACGGTCGCCGTTGCAGCGTCATCAGACCGCCGACCAACAGCGCCGCGGTGTAATAGCCGTTCTGGCCGAACAGCAGATTGTAAAAGGCAACCGGCGCGCCGGTCAGCGCCATCGCCGCGGCGCTGCCGCCGACCAAGCGCCGCAGCAGGGCGAACGCCGCAGCAAGGCCGAGCAATGTCCACACGGTCAGCGCCGGCACATAGGGCAGCAGCGCGAGCGGCAGGCACAGCAGCAGCATGAACGGCGGATAGCTGTAGATGCCCCACGCTGCCGCGCCGCGGCCGATGATCTCCTGCTCGAAGGCGCGGAACCACTCGCGGTCGTAAAGCGTGGCGGCGTGGCCAGCGATTGCCGCCTTGACCGCTGCGTAATAGTTGAGGAAATCGATCGCGAGCGGCGCGCCGCCCGGCACCGCCAGACCGTCGGCGGTGAAATACAGATCGAACCGGATGACGAGGGCGATCCACAACGCCGCCAGCACCACCCCGCCGATCATCAGCATCCGGCGAGTCAGCCATCGTGCCTCGCGCAGTCCGGCGAGCGCGCTGCCGAGCCAATTACCGGCAAAGCGGGGGGTCATCGCCTCCCTGGTGCAAACCTAGCAGCCGGCGGGGCCGCCGCGCTGCTTATAGGGAAAGCACGGCCGGTTGCAAAGTCCGGCGCGGCACCTTCGCCCTCGACAAGCTTGCGCTCGCGATGATATCGGCGCTGGCGTCCCGGGCGCAGCCGATACCGACGGAGTCAGCCAAAGCCGATGAGCCGGCGAATCTACTATGACGGCCTCAATCTCTCGCTCGAGCACGGCACCGGCATTGCCACCTACACCAGGATGCTGACGCAGCTCGCGCGGGACCTCGACTACGAGGCCGGTGTCGTCTACAGCTCGCCGCACCAGCCGCCAACTCACCCCTTGCTGCGCGAGATCGCGTTTTTCGATCCGAACAATGCCGCGCGGATTTCGTCAAGTCGCGGCGTCTACAACAAGGTCATCGACCAGGTCCGCCATATCCGCCCGGTTACGCCGGCGGCGGTCGACCTCACCGGCGCGGTAATCACCGATCAATTCACTGACCGGCTGCCGTTGCACGACCGTATCTTTGCGTCGCGCCATCTGTTCAACAATGCCCGAACCTATTTCGGATGGAGCGGGCGCTTCACCGAGCTCGCCTTTGAGGTCTCGCCGGACATCCTGCATTGCACGTACCAATTGCCGCTGCGCGCTCGGGGCGCGCGCAATATCTATACGATCCACGATCTGGTACCGTTGCGGTTGCCCTATACGACGCTCGATAACAAGCGCCAGAGCTATCGGCTGCTGCGCAAGATTGCCGCCGAGGCGGACCATATCGTCACCGTTTCGGAAAATTCCAAGCGAGACATCGTGCAGCTTCTCGGGGTGGCCGAGGAGCGGGTCACCAATACCTACGAGGCGGTGACGTTTCCACCGGCGCTGACGGAGCGCTCCGACGGGGAGATTGCTGAACAGCTACACAGCGCTTACCGGCTCGAGCCGCGCAATTATCTGATGTTCTACGGCGCGTTGGAGCCGAAGAAGAATATCCCGCGCCTGATCGACGGATACCTGCTCTCGGCCGTCAAGGAGCCGCTGGTGATTGCCGGTCCGGTCGGTTGGGGCAACGAGACCGAAGCCAAGTTGCTGCAGCAGTTGCAAGCCGACGAGCGCGGTCAACGGCCCGAAGCCCGGCGGCTGCACCGGCTGGAATATGTCAGCCGATCGATGTTGGCTACGCTGATCCGCGGCGCCACGGCAGTGTTGTTCCCGTCGCTGTACGAGGGTTTCGGCTTGCCGGTGCTTGAGGCGATGGTGCTGGGCACGCCGGTGGTCACCTCGCGCACCTCGTCCCTGCCCGAGGTTGGAGGCGACGCGGCGCTCTACGTCGATCCCTACGATACCGACGATATCGCCCGCGCCATCAGGACAATAACAGCCGATGCCGACCTGCGCAGCGAGTTGTCGCGGCGCGGCAAGGTGCAGGCGGAGCAGTTCTCGGTCGATCGTTATCGCGAACGCGTCGCCGCGCTGTATGAGCGGCTCGTCTGAGCGGTCAGCCGAGGCATTTCTCGAAGAGGTCGAGCGCGGCGACCGAGAAGGCGCGCATGTTGTCGACCCGGTCGGGCTTGCCGGTCTCGATCGTGATCGCGCGCTCGACCCGGCCGATCACGGCGATGCAGGTATGCCCCGGCGCGTGGCCGTAACGGCTGCCGGTAGGGCCGGCCGTCCCGGTCTCGCCGAGCGCCCAGGTGGTGCCGAGTCGCTCCTTGATCTTGCGCGCGAACAGCAGCGCATAGGGTTCGGTCGACGGCGTGATGCCGGCCATCGCCGCGAACTCCGCCTCGGTCACGCGCAGCAACTCGGTGCGCGAGGCGCGCGTGTAGACGACCGCGCCGCCCATAAAATAGGCCGAGGCGCCGGCCACCGCCAAGAGCGCCGCCGAAACGAGCCCGGCGGTCGAGGACTCGGCGACCGAGACCGTCTCGCCGCGCGCCTTCAGCACCGCCGCGATCCGCTCCGCCCGCGGCAACAGTTCCTCTATCATTGCGGCAGCCTCGAAAAATCAGCGGGTTATCAAAATAGCACGACGATGAGACACCGTCGGCTGATCCCTCGTATATCACAGCGCCCGTCGGCGTGGCGAGGAGGTCCGGACGGAGGGCGACAAGCGGTTGTGAACCGCTCCGCTGGTTATTCCCGCTTTGTTCGCGTTCCCGCTTCGTGTCGGCATATCATTGTATGCGCAGCCGAACAAAACCAGCCTGTGCGCGCGGCCGGTCGAGGCGGCAACGCCGACGCGAGAGGCGTCACGTCATGGCATCTTCGTTGATCTGCCAAGCTCTTTCCGTCGCGCGGGCCGCCGGAGCGGAGGTCCGAACCTGGCGAGCGGCGGCCCGTTCCAACCACGAGCGGTAATATTCCACGATGTACACGCGGATTGCCGAGGTGAGCCCCGAGGCGAGCGCCTGCCGGCTGATGCGGGTCACCAGCGCGTGCACGCTCATTCCTTCCCGCGCGGCGATCTCGCGCAGGGCATCCCACATCAGCGGTTCCAGCCTGACGCTGGTGCGCAGGCCAGCGACGACGACGTTGCGCATCACCAGCGATGAGGGGGCATGTGTCTCGACGTGCATTTCCACTCCACTCATCTCCGTCCTCGGCCGTCGCTTCGGCGACGCCTACTCGCGTAAACGGTCTCGATCGGCTAGAATGCATCTCACGCGTGTTCAAAGCGGGGAGTTACCCGGAAAAAATGCGGAAAACTTGCGGCAGGTGGACTGATGCAGTTTCGCTCTCCTGCGTGCACACAACTCAGGCGAGCCTCGCCGCCTATCTTTTGTGCAACTGGCGCGCTGCCCGCAAGCTGCGGTAGCATCGTTCCCATTGGCGTCGCCTCGCCGGCGGAGACCACCGATGAACAATGTCGCTGTCTTTGCGAGGAAAGCCGCGAATGCTTCACAGTCTGAAGTTTCGACAAGAAAAACCGCAAGAATCTACCTGCTGGGGATGATGCGGGCGCTTGATCCGGCGGGCAACGACATCCTGCCGCGCGCCAAGAAGACTCAGGCGGTTCTTGCCTATTTGTGTCTCGCTGACAATCAGCGCCTGCCGCGCAGCCGCCTCGCCGGTTTGATCTGGGACCGCTCCGGCGAGAAGCAGGCGCGGGAAAGCCTGCGCAAGGCGCTCGGCGAACTGGAACGGATCGGCTTCTGGCATATCGACAGCGATCACGAGAGCGTTCGGCTCGATACGACCGCCTGTTGGATCGACGCCTTTGAATCGCCGAACCGATCGGACCTGCTGCTCGACAATCTGTATGGGATATCGGCGGCCTTCGACCACTGGCTCCTCGGCGAGCGCACGCGCTTCGAGGTCCGCTGGCAATCGGCGCTGGAGCGCGAACTCGACGCGCTGATCGCCGGTAAGTCGGCCGCGGATCTGCGCGCGGCGGCGGCGCGCAAGCTGTTGAATTTCGTTCCGACTCACGAGCGGGCTGCGCGCAGCCTGATGACCGCATTCACCGAGCTCGGCGAGCCGGCGCAGGCGATCCGCGAGTACGAACGCTTCCGCCAGGTGGTCGACAACAGTCTCGGCATGCCGCCGTCGGAGGAGACGGTCGCCCTGTACCGTGCGATCCGGCTCGGCACGCAGGCGCGGTCCGTGTCCGCCGGCCTTCCGGCGCGGGGACTCGCCACGCCGCCCTCCGATCCGTCGCACGATGCGCCGGCGGCGCCTTCCGCCGGGCAGCCGGCTGAGGACCCTCAGCCCTCGATTGCGGTGCTGCCGTTGCGCAATTTGTCGGCCGATCCGGCGCACCGCCTGATCGCGGAGGGCATTGTCGAGGATCTGGTCGAGGCGCTGTCCCGCCTGCCGAGCCTGTTCATGATCTCGCGCCTGTCGTCGGCCCGGTTCGGCAACCACCATCGGCAGCCGGCGGAAATCGGCGCGGCCCTCGGCGCCCGCTATCTGATTTCAGGCAGCATGCGGGTCTCCGGCGACCGGTTGCGGCTGGTGCTGGAGCTGGTCGAAACGGAAAGCGGCAAGGCCTTGTGGGTCGCCAGCTTTGATGAGCGCGTCGCCAAGCTGCTCGACCTTGAGAACGGGCTGGCTGAGGCGATCGTCGGCCGCATTGCGCCGCGGCTGCGCGAGGCCGAGCTGAAACGCCTGCGCATCAAGCGTCCGGAGGATTACACCGGCTACGATTTCTTTCTGCGCGCACAGCACAACATGCACAGCCCGGCGCGCGCGGCGTTCGAAAGCTCCGAACGCTTTTTCGCCTCGGCGATCGAGCGCGAACCGGAATACGCCACCGCGCTGGCGTGGCTGGCCTACTGGCACGTCATGCGGGTCGGGCAGGGCTGGTCTGCCGATCGCGGGTTCGACGCCGGGCGCGCCGAGCATTTTGCGCAGCGCGCGATCGAGTGCGACCCGCTGGAGCCGATGGCCTTTGCTGTGCAGGGCCATGTCGCGGCGTATCTGCACAAGGATTTCGATTGCGCCTCTGCATCTTTCGAAAAGGCGCTCGATCTCAATCCGAACTGCGCCCGTGCCTGGCTGTGGAGCGCCAGCACGCACGGCTGGGCGGGCGACGGCGCGCGCGCTGTCGACAATATCAGCCGAGCGATGACCCTGTCGCCCTATGATCCGTTGGCATGCGCCTACAGCGGCAGCGCCAGCTTGGCGTATTTCGCCGCCGGCCAATACCAGCGCTCGATCGAGTTCGGTCTGCGTTGCCTGCGCGAAAACCGTGCCTATTCGGCGGCGTACAAGACGATGATTCCGGCCCTGGTCCTGGCGGGGCACGACGTGGAGGCGCGAACCCAGGTCAATCACCTGCTGCTGCTTGAGCCGGAGTTCACCGTGCAACGTTTTCGGCAGCGCTTCCCGGGTGGTGGCACGGCAGTCGGAGAGGCGTGCTGCAAGGCTTTGGCCGATGCCGGCGTCCCTCTTTCGGGCTAGCCGGGCAGAGTGATTTTTCCGGACGCGTTCCGGATCGATTCACGGTCGTTTTCCAGGCGATCTGGCCATCCTTCTCGATGTCCGCCGGGCAACCATGCCCCGGACATAGAGGAGGACCAAGATGGCACCCGTCAAAAACGCCGACTGCTTCCCGCCGCTCAACCTACCGAACCCGAGGACCGCCGATCCGGGCAAAGTCCGCCTCGGCGACAGCGCGATCACCGGCAAATTCCCGCCGCTGCAAAAGCCGAACCCGAGGACGGCTGACCCGGGCAAGGTCCGCCTCGGCGACAGCGCCATCAGCGGCAGCTTCCCGCTGCACAGGTAGCGGATCGGCCGGCCGCGGCATCTGGAGCGCCCACCATGAACGACGACGTCGAACCGGCGGTCTGCCAGTTCTACCGGCTCATCCCCGGCGCCCCAGAACCGCGGCGCGCCGACCGCTCTGCGGACGGCACGCTGCCGGTCGTTGCCTATCGCTATTGCGAGGCGGTTGCCGCCGCCTCCGGTTTTGGTTGGTACCTCTACCCGCCGCTGACGTTCAGCCTGGTATTCGACGGCACGCAGGTGGCGTGGACCTATGAGGGCGCCGATGGCTGGGAGCCGCTGCGCACCACAGCGCAATACCCGGATTTTCCGCAGCTGTTCCGCGATATCGCGCCCGACGCGATGGGGGAGCTGGCGCCGACCTTCCTCGCCCAGGGCAGATTGCCCGGCTTCGTCCAGATCTGGAGCGGCTACCTGGCGCGCACCGCATCGCGCTGGGCCTTGCTGTCGCGCGGGGTCGCCAATCTTGCGAAAATCCAACCCTACGAGACGTTCGAGGGGATCGTCGAGACCGACACCTGGTTCGGCCCGCTGTTCACCAACATCCGGTTGACGCAGACCAACTCCCCCGTCCAATTCCACCGGCGCTCGCCGCTGTTCCAGGTCCAGCCGCTGCGGCGGGAATGCTACGGCGAGCCGCCCTTCGCCGTGCACGAGGCTGCCGATCTCAACGCGGAGGACTGGCGGCGCTTTGCCGCGACGATGATCCCCAACACCGATCACATGCGGGCGCTCGGGCACTACGCCGCCGATACCCGACGGCGGTTGCGCGGCGCCGCGCGTGAAGGGGAAGCCGAGCAGGAGGACCAGGCGCCGAGAGTGCGGCGATGACGATGGCGGCCGCCGCCGCGGCTCCCGGCACGGCAAGATCGGAGCGTCTCGCGATCCAGTTGATGATCGCGCAGGCGGTGCTGTTTTCGGCCGAGACGGTAGCGATCCATTACCTAGGGTCGGGCGTGCCGGTGATGCAGTTGGCGCTGGTGCGCGGCTTGGGCGGGCTGTTGCTGGCCGTCGGCCTAGCCCGCCATCTGGGGCTTGCAGTGCTGCGCACAAGGCAGCTGGCGCTGCAGCTGCTGCGCGGCTTCGTGTCGCTCTTTTACCTGTGGGTGATGATCTTTTCGTTCAGCCGCCTGCCCTTCGCCGACGCCACGGCGATCTCCTACACGCAGGCGGCCTACATCGTCGGATTTTCGGTGCTGATTCTCGGCGAGGCGGTCGCTTGGTCGCGCTGGGCTGCCGCCGCCATTGGCATCGCCGGCGCGCTCTTGATCGCCAAGCCGGCCTTCGCCGATTGGCACAGCGCCTATCTGGTCGCGCTGCTCGGGACGAGCCTGAACGGCCTCGCCTTCGTCCTCAACCGTTATTTGCAGCGCCAGGACTCGGAGGCAACGACGCTGCTCTACACCAATCTGGTCGCCGCCCTGGGCAGCGCGCCGGTCCTGGTCACGGTCGGGTTGCCGCCGCCGCAGGTTTTTTCGTGGCTGCCCTGCCTGCTGCTGTTCGGGCCGGTCGGGATGTATGTCGGCATTGTCGCGGTGAAACATGCCCCCGCCGCGATGCTCGCGCCCTACACCCTGCTCCGGCTGTTGATCGCTCTGGTGGGCGGCGCGGTGGTGTTTCGCGAGGCGCCGGATGCCCTCAGCGCGGTCGGTGCGCTGTTGATTGTGGCAAGCTGCGCCCTGTCGCGCGCGGCCGCTCCGCGCTTTACCGGGGTCGTGCAGCCGTTCCGCGGGATCGCCCGCCGGGTCGTCCGCGGCTAGTTTAGAAGCGGGCGACGCCCGCCGCGAGACGCCGTGACATCGGCAACGCTCGCCGGGTAATTTCCGGTACCGCTGCCTGCCGGCGGTGTCCCGAGCGCGGCGAGGCCTTGCCATGAGCGCTAACACCAGCGCCGAGCATGACTGATCCAGAGCGGGAGCGGATAGCGGCCGCATACCGGCGCTTCGCGGAACAGGAAGCGCATTGGCGATCGCCGCTCTATGAGGAGCTGGCGCTGAGTATTGCGACCGATCGCGAAATGATCGAGTTTCTGGCGACATTGCCGCCGGCCAAACGGCAACCCAACCTCCTGCTGGCCGCGGCGCGCTCCATTTGCGGCACGGCGCGTGGCTGGCGCGAGTTTCGCGTCGCCGTCCTCGGCCACGCCGCTGCGATCAGGCAGGTGATGCTGGCGCGTACGACCCAGACCAACGAGCCTGGGCGCTGCGCCGCTCTGCTGCCGGTCTTGTCAAGCCTCCCGCAGCCGCTCGCTTTGCTGGAGGTCGGCGCTTCCGCCGGCTTGTGCCTTTTGCCCGATCGCTACGGCTACGACTATCGCGGGCATGTGCTGCGGCCGGCCGCGGATGGCTTTGCGGGGCCGATCTTTCCCTGCGCGATCGATCAGTGGACGCCGGTTCCGCAGGCGCTGCCGCAGGTGGTGTGGCGGGCGGGGCTCGATCTCGACCCCGTCAATCTCGGCGATCCCAGCGATATGGCTTGGCTCAAGGCGCTGGTCTGGCCGGAGCAGACGGGACGGCTTCGCCGTCTCGAGCAGGCGATGACCGTCGCGTCGGCAAACCGGCCTCGCGTTGTCGCCGGCGATCTGCGGCATGACCTCGTAGCGCTCGCGGCCGAAGCGCCGCGGGATGCGACGCTGGTCATCTTTCACACCGCGGTGCTGGCCTATGTGGCGGATCGCGAGGAGCGTGCGGAATTCGCCCGCTCGGTCGGCACGCAATGCGATTTCTGGATTGCCAACGAAGCCGCTCACGTCTTCCGCGAGATCGCCACCCGTGCCGGCGACGCGGCCTCTGCGGGCAACCCGGACCCGTCCGGCGCGCCGACTGGCGGCGGCCGATTCCTGCTGTCGGTTAATGGAAATCCGGTAGCCTGGACCGACCCGCACGGCGCCTCGCTCGCCTGGATCGCCGCCTCGCCGGGCGGATTTGCGTCCAATCGCCGGATCAGATCATGACCAATACGCTTCTGGCTCTGCACGATCCAGCGGCGGCGCGGCGCTACTACGAAGCCGACCTGTGGCGGCAGGACACGCTCTACATGCTGCTGCAGCGGCACGCGGCCGAGCGTCCCGGTGCATTTGCGCTGCGCGATGGCGCGCGCCGGTTCACCTGGGCGGCGCTGGTCGATTTGGTCGATGCGGTCGCGGCCGATCTCGCCTCGGCGGGGCTGAAGCGCGGCGAGCGGGTCGCGGTGTGGCTGCCGAACCGCGCCGAAACTGTCGCGGTGTTTCTCGCCTGCTCACGCAACGGCTATGTCTGCAACCCGTCGCTGCACCAGAACTACCGGGTAGACGAGATCGTCGAACTTGTCGCGCGCACCCGCGCCGCGGCGCTGTTCGCCCAGCCCGGTTATGGCGCCGATGCGGCCAGCGCCGACATTTTTGCCGCGGTCGCCGGCCGGCCGGGCCTGCGCCGGATCTATGCGCTGGAGGGCGATCCCGCAGGGGTGGTGCCGTTTCCCGAACCCAGCACGGCGCGGCCGCTGCCGCCGGTCGACGGCAACCCCGACAAGATCGTCTATCTCGCCTTCACCTCGGGCACGACCGGCACGCCGAAGGGCGTCATGCATTCCGACAACACATTGCTCGCCAACGGCCGCGCCATGGTCGAGGATTGGGGACATGACGAACGCACCGTGCTGCTCAGCCTGAGCCCGCTCAGCCATCACATTGCGACAGTTGCGATCGAACAGATGCTGGCGGCCGGGCTGGAGCTGGTGGTCAATTCGCCGCCGCCCGGCATGGCGCCCTTCGACTGGATCGTCGAGACCGGCGCGACCTACGTCATGGGCGTGCCGACCCACGCCATGGACATCCTCGCCGAAATGCGCCGCCGCGGCAGCGACCGGCTCGGCTGCGTCAAGACCTTCTACATGGCCGGTGCGCCAATCCCGCGCGAGGTGGCGCAGGCGTTTCTGGACCGCGGCGTCATTCCGCAAAACGTCTACGGCATGAGCGAGAACGGCTCGCACCAGTACACCTTGCCGAGCGACCCGGCCGAGACCATCGTCGCGACCTGCGGCCGCGCCTGCCGCGCCTACGAAATCGCGCTGTGGGACCAGGACAACCCCGACATCGCCGCGACGCCCGGCGCGGTCGGCGAAATCGGGGGCCGCGGCGCCTGCCTGACGCTCGGCTATTTCGACGACCAGCAGGCGACCGAAGAGTCGTTCAATCGCGAGGGCTGGTTCATGTCGGGCGATCTCGGCCGGCTCGATGGCAACGGTTGTCTCGAAATCGTCGGGCGCAAGAAGGACCTGATCATCCGCGGCGGCCGCAACATCCATCCGGCGAAAATCGAAGACCTGGCGATGCGCCACCCCGCCGTCGCGCGCTGCGCCGCGTTCGCCGTCGCCGACGCCAGGCTCGGCGAAAAGGTCTGTCTGTCGGTCATCTTCCATGACGGCATGCGCGTCGATCCCGAGGCGCTGCTCGTGCATCTCGATGCTGCCGGGTTGTCGCGCTACGACATGCCCGAATATTTTGTCGCGGTGACCGCCTACCCGCTGACCGCCAGCGGCAAAATCCTGAAGCGGGAAATGGTCGAATGGGTCAAACAGGGCCGCATCGCGCCGTTGCCTGTGCGCTGGATGGGGCGATAATGATGGTCGCAAAGCCGGCTTAGCTCAGCGGTAGAGCAACCGCCTTGTAAGCGGTAGGTCGTGTGTTCGATCCACACAGCCGGCACCATCGATCCCCGACAGACCACCGACGGCGGGATCGCCATTTTCCGCGCTGCCGCTTTGATTAACGCCGCCTAAACTCCGATTTCGATAGGGTGCTCCTCGTAAAATTGAGCCATCGAGCGAAATTCAGGCCGAGGTAGTTTCAGCCAGTGGCGCTGCGCGCGAGACGGATTTTCACGGCAATGCCGGTTGCCACGGTTTTCCGCCCGTTGCGCGACGCAGGCTGGGTCAACCGCGAGCGCTTGACGCGCTGGGGTTACGGGTTTGCCGCGATCACGTTGGTTGCGATCCTTTGGCGAGCATCGGTCACGATCGGCGGGGCGCCGCTCGGATGGGATTTCATAAACTATTACGCCGGTGCCAGCGCGGCGACTCGCGGCGAGGCGGGTCTCGCCTACGACCGGCAATGGTTTGCGGCGCTCGAACAGGCCGTCAGCGGCATCCCGGCCAGCTGGGGCGTCTACAGCTACCCACCGCCCGCGATGCTGCTGTCGCTGCCGATTGCACAGCTGCCGCTCGGTGTTGCACTCATCGTCTGGTCGGCTGTCGGCGTGGGTCTCGTGTTCGCGATGCTTCGCAGGCTGGTCGGCACCCGGCAAGCCGCGATCGGGGTCATCGCCGCGCCGGCTGCGTTGTGCAATCTTATGTCGGGACAAGCCGGATATTTCACCGCCGCGCTGTTGGCAGGCGGGCTGATGCTGCTGGAACGACGCCCTATCCTGGCCGGCGTCTGCTTCGGCGGCCTCTGCTATAAACCGCATCTGGGCCTGCTGCTGCCGCTGGTACTCGTGGCCGACCGGCGGTGGAGCACCTTCCTTGCCGCCGCGGCAACCGTCGTTGTGCTTGGGGCGGGCAGTCTGGTGCTGTTCGGTCACGAGGCTTGGGCCGGGTTCATCCACAATTTGGGAATCAATGCCCTCCTGATTGAGGAACATACCGCCCGCTGGTATCGCATCCCGACGGTCTTTGTGGGTTTTCGCGCTCTGGGTGCACCGCGCAGCGTATGCTATGCCGCGCAGGCGATCTCTGCCCTCTGCGCCCTGGCAGCAGTGATCGCGGTGTGGCGATCGTCGGTGTCGCGGGAGGTCAAATCCGCCGCCCTCGCGATTGCCGTGTTTCTCGCGACGCCCTATGCCTGGGATTACGACATGGTTGTGCTGGTCTTCGCCGCGGCATGGATCGGGTGCGAGGGGCTGCGCAACGAATTTCTGCCGTGGGAGCGCCTGTCGATTCTCCTGCTGTTGACGATGCCGCTATTGGCGGATGCCGCCGGCGCGGCGGCCGGCGTGCCGGTGGCTCCGATCTTGATGTGGCTGGCGTTGCTGGCGCTGGTCGGGCGGGCGGCGCAGCGTCGAACCGCCTGTGACGAGCGGAGGCACCACGCCTCTCCGTCCGGAGTCATGTCGGCAGGCTGACGTGGTGGCCGTGCTCGGGCGCGTCACTTCCGCACCGCTTCGGTCGGCGGGAGACGGTGCTTGCCGAGCGGCACCACGGTGCTGGCCTGCGGTCCGTTGGGACTTTCGCCCTCCTGCGCAACAAAGCGGACCTCGCCGCCGACTTCGAGCTTGTCGAAGCCGTCATCGGCGACGCTGTTGCGGTGAAAATAAATCTCCTCCCCGCCCGGCGTCTCGATGAAGCCGCAATCCTTTTCGGCCAGCAGGCGCGCGATGCGGCCGTGATCGGGCACCGCATGCACCTTGGCTTCGCCGCGGCGCCGGCGCGCGTGATCTTCGAGCGCCCGGCGCGCCGCGTCGAAAGCGTCGCGCACCGCGACATGGGCGTCCTCGTGGGCATGATTGGCGCCGCGGTCGCTGCCGACCGCGATTTCCCGCCCGGGTACCGTCAGGTCGATGCGGATCTCGAACAGGTTGCCCTGCTGATGCCGCCGGTTCATCCGTTCGACCACGACGCGGCAGGCCGTGACGCGATCGAAGAACCGTTCGAGTTCGTCCGCCCGCTGGCGAATCCGCGCTTCCAGCGCCGGCGACGGGTCCATGTGCCGAAAAGTGATCTGCAACGGCAATTGCATCTCATGCCTCCTGCCTTGGCGATCCCGCATTCAGGCAACGAGCCGCTTGCCGCGAACGATCCGCCGCAAATCGCAACGGCAGGTTCTCGTTTTGCGATACTCTGCGCAAAGGGAGTTTCGACCGAATGAACGATCAGCCGCCCGCCCGCATCGCGGCTACGCCGCCCGACAGCCGCGGTTTCCCGCTCGGGCGCGCACTGCCCGCGTCCTCGCTGTACCGAAGCTGTACGGCCGCGGAGCTGCCGTTCGAGCTGTGCAGCGAGCTTCCGGACATGCCGGGGCTGGTCGGTCAGGAGCGGGCAACGGAGGCCGTGAACTTCGCGATGCGCGTGCGCGGCAAGGGCTACAATGTCTATGCGCTCGGCGCCAGCGGCACCGGCCGCCACACGCTGATCGAGGGGTTGCTGCGCAGCCGGGCGGCGAGCGAGCCGACCCCGCCCGACTGGTGCTACGTCAACAATTTCGACGACCCGCAACAGCCGCGCTGCCTGCGATTGCCGGCCGGTCGCGGCGCGATGCTCGCCGCCGCGATGAAGCGGCTGGTCGAGGATTTGCGCGCGGCGCTGCCGGCTGCCTTCGAGCGCGACGACTATCGCGCGCGGCGCGATGCGGTCGAGCACCAGTTCAAGGAGCGCAGCGACGAGGCGTTCGGCGGCGTGCAACGGCATGCCGAAGCGCACAATATCGCGCTGATGCGGACCCCGACCGGTCTCGCTCTGGCGCCGACCCGCGACAGCCGGGTGCTGAACCCAGACCAGTTCAACGAGTTGCCGGCAGCCGAGCGCGAGCGCATCCAGCACGAGATCGAGGCGATCCAGGGCGAGCTCGAAGCAACGATGCGCCAGGTGCCGCTGTGGGAACGCGAGCACCGCGAAGCGGTGCAGATGCTCGACCGCGAGACCACCGGCTACGCGATCGCCCATTTCATCGACGAACTGAGGCACGACTACCGCGATCTGCCCGAGGTTGGCCGCCATCTTGATGCTGTCGAACACGACATCAAGGAGAATGTCGGCGATTTCCTGACGCCCCCCGGCGCGGCGCCGGAAGGCGGGCCGCCGATGCCGGCGCCGGTCGCGCGCGACATCGCCGACGCCCGGTTTCGCCGCTATCAGGTCAATGTGATCGTCGACAACGCCGGGGGGCAGGGCGCGCCGGTCGTTTACGAGGACAACCCGACGCATCAGACGCTGGTCGGCCGGGTCGAGCACCTGGCGCGGTTCGGCGCCCTCGTCACCGATTTCAACCTCTTGGTCGGCGGCGCGCTGCACCGCGCCAACGGCGGCTATTTGCTGCTCGATGCGGAGAAGCTGTTGGCCGGCAATTACGGCTGGGCCTCGCTGAAGCGGGCGCTTGCCGCCGGGCAGATTCGCATCGAGAGCCTCGAGCAGCTGTTGAGCATGGCGAGCACGGTGTCGTTGCAGCCGGACCCGATCCCGCTCGAGGTCAAGGTCGTGCTGATCGGGCCGCCGACGGTCTATTACCTGCTCAGCGCGCAGGACGGCGATTTCGCCGATCTGTTCAAGATCGCCGCCGATTTCGACGACCGGGTCGCGCGCACGCCGGAAACGACCATGCTCTATGCCCGGTTGATCTGCGGCATGACGCGGCGCGAGAAATTGCGGCCGCTCGATCGCGCCGCCGTCGCGCGCGTCATCGAGCGGGCGGCGCGGCTCGCCGGCGACGCCGACAAATTATCGGCGAGCCTGCGCGATTTCCGCAACCTGCTGCACGAATCCGATCAGTTCGCCGCCGATTCCGGCAAGGATGTGATCGGCGCCGCCGAGGTCGAGGCTGCAATCGATGCGCAGATGTGGCGCGCCGATCGCGTTTACCGCCACCTGCAGGAGGAAATCGGCCGCCACACCATCCGCATCGAGACCGACGGCGAGCACGTCGGGCAGGTCAACGGCCTTTCCGTGATCAGTCTTGGTACCCAGTCTTTCGGCACGCCGACCCGCATTACCGCGCGGGTGCGGCTGGGCCGCGGCGAGGTCGTCGATATCGAGCGCGAGGTCGAGCTCGGCGGCCCGATTCATTCGAAGGGCGTGCTGATCCTGTCCGGCTTTCTCGGTGGCCGCTTCGGCCAGAACCGGCCATTGTCGCTCAACGCCAGCCTGGTATTCGAGCAGTCCTACGGCGGCGTCGAGGGCGACAGCGCCTCCGCCGCCGAATTGTTCGCGCTGCTGTCGGCCCTTGCCGAGGCGCCGATCCGGCAATCCTTCGCGGTCACCGGCTCGGTCGACCAGCGCGGTCAGATCCAGGCGATCGGCGGGGTCAACGAGAAGATCGAGGGGTTTTTCGACAGCTGCCGGATGACCGGTTTCACCGGGCGCCAGGGCGTCATCATCCCGGCCAGCAATGTCCGCCATCTGATGCTGCGCCGCGATATCCTGGCCGCGGCGGAAGAGGGGAAATTCGCGGTCTACGCAATCGACACGGTCGATCAGGGCCTCGAATTATTGACCGGCACCGCGGCCGGCGAGGCCGATGGCGACGGCAACTACCCGCCCGGCACGCTGAACCACCGGATCGGCGCCCGGCTCGATCGATTCGCGGCGCAGGCGGTCGCGCTGGCACGGCTTGCCGCACCGGCGGGAATCCCGCCATGACCGATGCGCCTGCCGACGCGCCGGTCATCGGCCATATCCTCGTATCGCTCGACGCCGCATCGGAAAGCCGCCCCGCCATCGAAACGGCGGCGCGGCTGGCGGCCGACGCCGGGGCATCCCTCGGCGGGCTGTTCATCGAGGACGAGGAGTTGCTGCACCTCGCGGACCTGCCGTTCACCCGTCACATCACGCTCGGCACGGGCACCGAGCCGCTGAGCCGGCATCAGGTCGAGCGGCATCTGAGGTCGGCCGCCGATCGGGCCGGCCGCGAGTTGGCGGCAGCCGCCGAGCGGCACCGCGTCGGATATACGTTCCGGGTCGTGCGCGGCAGTTCGGCTGACCTGCTCGCCGGGGCCGCCGGGCACGGCCTCGTCGTCGCCGGCGGGCTCGGGCGCCCGATCGGCCGGCACTTCCGGCTCGAATGCCGCTGGTGGTCGTCGCTCGATGCGGCACAGGGTGCGTTCCTGCTGGTGCGGCACGGCCGACGGACGCAGGGCACCGTCGCCGTGCTGTTGCCCGACCAAGGGCCGGCATCGGCGCGGCTGCTGCGCGCGGCGGCGCAAATCGCGGCCGGCGGCAACCGGGCGCTGACGGTCTTATGCCCGCCGTCCTTGGCCGCCGAATCCGGCCTTCAGGTCTGGATCGCCGAACAACTCGGCGGCGCCGCGGCAGCGCCGCGGGTCGCTGTGGCGCCGGTGGAACCGGACGAGTTGCCGGCGCGAATGGCGCAGCTCAACTGCCACCTGCTGGCGGTGGGCGGATTGGACGCGTGGGGTGGGCGGCAATTGCGGCAGTTTTTCGACCGCTTCGCCTGCGATATCCTGACCGTACGCTGAGCCGGCGTTTACCTCCCATCCGGGGCGGCGATGCGCACGGTGACGTCGTGGCCCGACCAGCCATCGCCGTCGCGCCAGCTGAAATCGACCGTGCCGCCGGGCTGCAGCATCGCGGTGTCGAGCGCCGCGACGTGGAAGCCGAGGCCGCTGTCAACAGTCGGGGTATCGGCGATCCCCTGCCAGCGATCATGGCCCCAATGCACGGTCGCCGGCGCCGAGAGCGCGACCGCCAGCTGCGCCCCAGCCGGCATTGCCGCGATCGGCGCATGCGGCCACCAGAACGCATAGTGCGTTCGCGGCCGGCGCCCGCGATAGCGCTGCCATACCGTGCGCGGCCGGCCGTAGGGGTGGCCGACCGCGCGCGACACCAGGAGCTTGACGAACTCGGCATGGGCCCAGGCGAGCGGCATCGCCGAGCCGCTGGCACAGCCGGGATAGAGCCGGCGCGCCGGGATTGGATCGCTGTCCCACACCTGCTCGGGGATCATGCCGCCGGGGCTTGCCATTGCCGCCATCGCCTCAAGGTAGGGCAGCGGATCGCGGCCGGCGCACAGCTCGTAATGGCCGCGCTCGCCGATCAACAGCGGCCAGCCGCGCCCGACCCCGCTGCCGTCAAAGGCCGAGCCGTCCTCGTGCTCGCCGTACCCGTCGCCGCGATAGCGATGCCACACCGGACCATTCGGCGTGTCGCTGCGCAGCAGCGCGTCGGCGAGCTTCAGCGATCCGAGGATGAGCGGATCGTCTGGCGCGCGCAACCCGGCGCGCACCAGGTAGAGGAATTCCGTGCCGATCTGCTCGGCGGCTGGCATGCCGGCACTGTCGATATGGTTGCGGATTGGCACGATCGCGTGGTTGGCGCCGGGATCGGCGGCGCTGACGACGCCTGGCGGGGCGACGCGCACGTAGTAGCCGGGCACATCGTATTGCCGCGCCAACTCGGTGTCGCGAACGGCCAGCCAGGCCTCAATATTGGCGTTCCAGAAGTCGCCGAGCGCCAACGCCCAGTCGCATTCGGGCGCAGGCAGCAGCGCCGCGCCGGAGACCAGCGCCACGATCGTCACGGCCAACGTAAAGGCGTTGATGCCCTCGTTTTCCTCCCAACGGTCCTGCTGGGTCGAGGGGCCGGTGCGCGCGATATAGCCTAGGGCGCGCCGAACCATGTCCTCGACCGCGATGCCGCGCAGTGCGTCGCGCTCCTCGAGCTCGGCGGCGAGCATTACTGGCAGGGCCGTCTCGTCGAGCTGGATGCCCTGCCAGTAAGGCGTGCCGCCGAGCCACTGGTTCTGGTGCCAATGGCCATCCTTGGTCTGCGTCGCGACCAGGTAGCGCAACGTGTCGCGCGCCTCCTGTTCGGCACCGAATGCCAGGAGAGCGCCGGCGCACTGCACGAGGTCGCGCGGCCACACCAGATGGTAGCCGCCGCGCTCGTTGCCGTGGTCGCCCCACGGTACGCTGAGGCTCGCCACCATCGCGCCGGGATAGGTCTTATCGAGATGGGCACGCAGCACGATCGAGGAGACGGCGACCTGGTCGCGGATCGCCTCCGGCAGATCGAGGGTCGGCGCGCTGTGCTCGGCGCAGCGCGTCTGCCACGCTTCCCAATCGGCGATCTGCTGCTGCAGGATGTTGTCGAAAGGCTGGATCAGGCTGGAGATCGCCAGCGTCGCGGCCGCCTCGGCGCTGCTGCCGAAGCCGAGCGCCAGCACCGCGCGGTGCGGCAACTCGCCGATCAGCGCAACATTGCCAGGCCCAGCCGTCTCGTATTGCCACGTCATCGCGCCGTTATGGGCGAAATCCTGCCAGCCGTCGCTGTTTCCGACGTATCCGGCGCTGGCGCGGCCGAACGCGTCGCTCTGATTCTCGCCCGCGGCGGCGAGCGCGATGCCGAACGGGCCCTGTTCGGCCGATAAAACGCGGCGGCCATGATACCGCCCGACCATGG
>DATEKP010000378.1:0-5435 GCA_035277405.1 Allostellaceae bacterium
GGGCTACGTCGTCACCAACAACCACGTGGTCGGCGAGGCCGCCAAGGTGCAGGTCATCCTGCAGGACAACAGCAAATATGCCGCGCGCATCGTCGGCCGCGATCCGCGCACCGACATCGCGGTGTTGAAGATCAAGGCCGACAAGCCGTTGCCCTATGTCGCGTTCGGCGACAGCAGCGCGGCCCAGGTCGGTGACTGGGTGGTCGCGGTCGGCAATCCGTTCGGCCTCGGCGGCAGCGTCACGACGGGCATCATCTCGGCGCGCGGGCGCGACATCCACGCCGGGCAGTTCGACGATTTCCTGCAGATCGACGCGCCGATCAACCGCGGCAATTCCGGCGGCCCGACCTTCAATCTGGCCGGCCAGGTGATCGGCATCAACACCGCGATCTATTCGCCGAACGGCGGCAGCGTCGGCATCGGCTTTGCGATCCCGTCGAACGTCGCTAAGCGCGTCGTCGGCGAGCTCGAGGCGCACGGCAAGATCACCCGCGGCTGGCTCGGCGTGCAGATCCAGCAGGTGACGCCGGCGATCGCCGCCAGCCTCAGCCGCAAGAACGAGGACGGCGCTCTCGTTGCCGTGGTGACGCCGCACAGCCCGGGCGCCGAGGCCGGGCTCAGGCAGGGCGACGTGATCCTCGCCTTCGACGGCCGCGAGGTGAAGCAGCTGCGTGACCTCCCGCGCTTCGTCGCGGCGGCGGCACCGGGCGCGGCGGCGACGCTGCAGGTGTGGCGCAACGGCGCGACGACCGAATTGCACGCGACGCTCGGCGAGGCGCCGGAAAACCCGCAGGTCGCCTCCGCCAGCGGCGAGCCGTCGCATGAAGACCGCGCCGCGGCGTTCGGCCTGCACTTCGCGCCGCTGACCAGCGAATTGCGGCATGAACTGCATGTCGGCCGCGATGTCGATGGCGTCGTGATCGCCGGCGTCGACAATGGCAGCACGGCCGATTCGCTCGGCTTGTCGCGCGGCGACGTGCTGGTGTCGATCAACCAGCAGCCGGTGCACAGCCCGCAAGAGGCCGCCCGGCAATTGCACGAGATCGCGCGCTCGCCGCACAAGGACGCGCTGCTGCTGCTGAACCGCCACGGCATCGCCCAGTATGTCGGCGTCGATCTGAGCAAGGACGAGGGATAGGCCGGTCGGCCTAGACCGGGTCATTGCGAGCCCCCGGGTCCGGCCTCCGGCCGGCCCGAAGGATAAACTCCGCGAAGCAATCTCGTGCCGAGGAGTGTCCCCGAGATTGCTTCGTCGCTCCACTTCTCGCAATGACGTGGGTTCCATAAAAAAGGGCGCCCGATGGCGCCCTTTTTTATGGAGCGGCGGTGCGGGTCAGCGTGGTCGCCATGCCGGCTCGCCGCGCCCGCCGTGATCGCGCGCCTGCAAGGGGACGCGCGCCTCCAGGCGTTCGAGTTCTATGCGGGTGCGCGCGCCGGCCCGCAGCAGGCGGTCGGTGGCCTCGCGCAATGCCGACCGGCTCTGCTGCGTATCGGCTGACAGCGCGGCGTCGAACGCCGCCAGAAACGCGGTGATGTCGGTTTCGACGCGGGTGCGCAGGTCCCGATCGATGAAGGCGCCGCCCGCCGCATTACGGCTGCCGGCGCCGCCGCCGTTTTCGGGCTGGCGAGGGACCGGTGGTTGTACGTCGAAGCGCTCGCCGTCATTGCGCCGTTCCGGTGTCGGCGGCTCGTGCCGCGCCGTCGCATCGGCCGCCGGTGCCGCCGTGTGCGGCCGCGGTTCGCCATGATGCGCCCCGTTGCCCCGCTGATCCTGGCCGAGCGCGAGATGCAGGGTGCGGCGCGAATCGCCATCGGCGGGTGTTGCGGCCGGCCCGGCGAATGGTCGCGGCGCCGGCGCGGCCGCGCGCGGCGGCAATCCGCGAAACCCGAAATTGCGCTCGTCAGCGCCGCTGCCGGGGGCGCCGTTACCCGAGCCACCATTGGCCGGGCGCAGCAGGCGCAACTCCTCCTGCCGCTCGCTGTGTTCGGGCGGACGGCTCGCCGAGATGGCGGCCGATTGCCCATTCGCGGCGGCGGAGAGCGCCGGCGGCGCTCCGCCATTGGCGCCGGCCTCCGCGGCAGCGCCGTGCTTGATCAATTGCGCGTGCGCCTCACCGGTCACCGCTGCGGGCGGCGCCGGGGGCGCCGGCTGGCGCGTGCGACTGCGGCTGACGACGTAGCTGATGGCCGGCGGCGAGCAGTCGTAAGTCCGCGCAATGCTGGCCAATGTTTCGCCGGCCTCGTACCGGGCCATGATCAACGGCCAGTCGGACTGGGGAATTTTCCCTCTTTTACTTGATTTTTCCATTACCTAAACCTGTGGGTATGCATCTCTTGCGATCTTCTGTTTTGCCGCCATTCACGATTCAGAGGACATCAGTTGAGCGCGGACGCCTTCCGAAGGTTGCGAAGCACAAAATGCGGTCGTGAGAACGGCGATTGCGGCCGGCATTCTGCCGAAACCGAGGCGGGAGCATGGGACGCCAGCTCCCGCACGTCGACCGAGAGAATAGCGGTAAATAAGACAACAGTGAAGTGTTTTATTGGTTCCGGCTGCGGTTTTTCACGGGCTATTCGCGTGCGCCTGCTGTCACCGCGCTACCATCGCACAATCTTCCCTGGATTTAAAATATTTTCAGGATCAAGCGCGTGCTTGATGTTGCGCATGACAGAAATCGCTTCACCATGCTCGGAAATCAGAAAATCCATCTTGCCGTAGCCGATGCCATGTTCACCGGTGCAGGTCCCGTCCATTGCCAGAGCGCGGGCGACCATTCGGTCATTGAGGGAACTTGCCTCTGCTATTTCTTCAGGAGATTGAGGATCGATCATGAAGATCAGGTGAAAATTGCCGTCGCCGACATGACCGGCGAGCGCCGACGGGATCGAGGATCGCGCCAGATCGGCCTTGGTTTCGCCGATGCAATCGGCGAGCCGCGAGATCGGCACGCAGACATCGGTCGGCCAACCCTTTGAACCCGGCCGCAAAGCCAACGCGGCGTAATAGGCGTCGTGGCGCGCCTGCCACAGCTTCGTGCGATCTTCCGGCGTCGTGGCCCAGCGGAAGTCGCCGCCGCCATGGTCGGCGGCAAGCGCCTTGACCGCCTCGACCTGCTCGGCCACTGCGGCATGGCTGCCATGAAACTCGAAGAACAATGTCGGCGCCACGCGATGATCCAGTTTCGAATATTTGTTAATGGCGGCAATCTGTGCTTCGTCGAGCAATTCGATTCGCGCCACCGGGATGCCGCTCTGGATCGTCAGGATCACGGTATCGACCGCCGCCGCGATCGTCGGGAAGGCGCAGACGGCCGCCGAGATCGCCTCGGGGATGCCGTAGAGCCGCACCGTCAATTCGGTGATGATGCCGAGTGTCCCTTCCGAGCCGACGAACAGCCGCGTCAAATCGTAGCCGGCGGCCGATTTACGCGCCCGGCTCGCTGTCTTGATGACTCTGCCATCGGCCAATACGACGGTCAGCGACAGCACGTTCTCGCGCATCGTGCCGTAGCGCACCGCGTTGGTGCCCGAGGCGCGGGTCGCCGCCATGCCGCCCAGCGAGGCGTCGGCGCCGGGATCGATCGGAAAGAACAGCCCGGTGTCGCGCAGATATTCGTTGAGCTGCTTGCGTGTCACCCCGGCTTCGACCGTCGCGTCGAGGTCCTCGGCATTGACCCGCAATACGCGGTTCATCTGCGACAGGTCGATGCACACGCCGCCCCTGAGCGCCGCGACGTGGCCTTCGAGCGAGGTGCCGGTGCCGAAGGCGATGATCGGCGTCTTGTGTTCCGCGCACATCCCGACGATCGCCGCGACCTCGTCGGTGCTTTGGGCGAAGGCGACCGCATCGGGCGCATGCGGCGCGTGGTAGGATTCGTCCCTGCCGTGCTGCGCGCACACGGCTGCTGAAGTGGATAGCCGGTCGCCGAGGCGCTGCCGCAGCGCTGCCAGCAGCGCCGGGTCGAGAGGGACGCGTTCGTCGAGCATTGCGGTCATCGCAAAAATCGCCGGCAGAGATCGGGCAGTAAACACTGCGCCGAACGCTTGGCCGGCGCAACCCGCGCACCTCTATATAAGAACGGTATTCCGGTTATTGAACCTGAGCTTAGGGCATCAGCGGCCCTCCGCAGCGTCATTGAGCCGGGCCGGCGCAGCGACTAACTTGATGGCTTGCGATGCTGCGGAAAATCCGGGAGACCGCGATGCCCCAAGGCGCCCAGAAATTGGCGGCGGTCACGCTTGACGACAAATACGCGCTCGACGAAGGCCGGGTCTACCTGACCGGCACGCAGGCCCTCGTACGTCTGCCGCTGATGCAGCGCCAGCGCGACGCCGCGGCCGGCCACAACACCGGCTGCTTCATCGCCGGCTATCGCGGCTCGCCATTGGGCGGGTTCGACCAGGCATTGTGGGGCGCGCGCCGCTTCATCGAAAAGGGCCACATCAAGTTTCAGCCGGCGATCAACGAGGAGATGGCGGCGACTGCGGTGTGGGGCAGCCAGCAGGTCGGGCTGTTCCCCGGCGCCAAATACGACGGCGTCTTTGCGATGTGGTACGGCAAGGGACCGGGGGTGGACCGCAGCGGCGACGCGCTGAAGCACGGCAATTCGGCCGGGTCCGCGCCATTGGGCGGCGTGCTGGCGCTGGCCGGCGACGACCACACGTGCAAATCCTCGACCCTGGCGCATCAGTCGGAATTCGCCTTTATCGACGCCCTGATCCCGGTGCTGAACCCGGCCGGCATCGAGGACATCCTCGATCTCGGCCTCTACGGCTGGGCGATGTCGCGCTTTTCGGGATGCTGGGTGGCGCTGAAGACGGTTGCCGAGACGATGGACAGCTCGGCCTCGATCGCGGTCGATCCGGCGCGGGTCGAGATCGTGCTGCCGGAGGATTTCGCGATGCCGCCGGGCGGCCTCAACATCCGCTGGCCCGACGCCCCGCTTGACCAGGAAGCGCGGCTGCACCGGTACAAATTGCCGGCGGCGCTGGCGTTCGCCCGCGCCAACCGGCTCGACCATATGGTTTTCGATGCGCCCGATGCGCGTTTCGGCATTGTCACGACCGGCAAATCCTATCTCGATGTGCGCCACGCGCTCGATGAACTTGGCATCGGGCCGGACGAGGCGGCGGCGATCGGCCTGCGCCTCTACAAAGTCGGGATGGCGTGGCCGCTCGAACCCGAGGGTGCTCGCCGGTTCGCCGAGGGCCTCACCGAGGTGCTGGTCGTCGAGGAGAAGCGCGCGGTCATCGAGACGCAGCTCAAGGAGCAGCTCTACAACTGGCCGGCCGACAAGCGGCCGCGCGTCTTCGGCAAGTTCGACGCGGAAGGCGCCTGGGCATTGCCGTCGAACGGCGAACTCGCGCCGTCGCGCATCGCCGCTGTCATCGCCGAGCGGCTCGGCCGACTCGGTGATATCCCGTGGCTTGCCGAA
>DATEKP010000379.1:0-5761 GCA_035277405.1 Allostellaceae bacterium
CTTGACGCGGCGCTGGCTGCGCTGATCGGCGCCGGAAAGGCGGTGCGCGACGGCGCGGTATTACGGCTGCCCGAGCACCAGCCGCGCCTCAGCCGCGAGGACGAGCGGCTGTGGGGGCGGGTGCGCCTCTTGCTCGAAGAGGGCGAGTTGCGACCGCCGCGGGTGCGCGAGTTGGCCGGCGAGCTGGCGATGGAGCCGGCGGCGCTGACCCGCTTCCTGCGGCGCATCGAGCGCTTCGGCCGGCTGGCGCCGGTGGCGCCGAACCGGTTCTTTCTGCCCGAGACGATCACCCGCCTCGCCGAACTCGCAGCCGAGCTCGCCGCCGAGTCGCCGGACGGCAGCTTCACCGCGGCGCTCTACAAGGACCGCTGCGGCATCGGCCGCAACCTGACGATCGAGGTGCTGCAGTATCTCGATACAATTGGCGTCACACAGCGCGTCGGCGACGCGCGCATTGTCGTGCGCTCCGCCGCTGAACTGTTCGGCTGACCCGATATCCGTCGGGCAATTTTATCACCGTCACTCCCGCGAAAGCGGGAGCCGAAGGGCCGCCGCTCTTCGCCGGCCCCTGGATTCCCGCTTGCGTGCGCTTGCGTGGGAATGACGACTCCAATCAAGCCATCGCAGTCGCGGTCGGCCACAAGCGGCGGATGTCCTCGGGCAGGGATTGCCGCACCTTGTCGATCTGCCCGGCCGAAACGTGGCGGCTCATCGTCCGGAACACGGCGCGCGCCGCATCGTCGGGATCGACCGACCTTGTGTCGCGCAGTTCCTCGTTGACGCGAGCGACAAACTCGTCGGCGCGGCGCTCGCGCCCCGGTTTCCCGGCGGGATGCCACTGGTCATAGTAGAGACCGCGGATCACGATCGGCAGTTCGGCGCCGAGATGCGCCACCTGATCGACCGATAGCCGGTCGCGCAACGTGTGCAACACCGCGCCGAGCACGCGCCACGCGACCTGGCGGTCGGGGCCGACCGCCTCGGCGTCCATGATCTCCTTGAGCCAGATGTTGGTCGTTTGCAGCGACTTGTCCAAAACGTCGAGACCGGTCGCGCTCATCGCTGCCTCCATCTCGATCGCGCCGCCGGCGGCGCCCTATTGCCAAAGGCAACGCCGGGCATCGGCCACGGTTTCACGGCGCGCCAGCCAACCCAAGATCGTTGCGGCGGCGATTTGCCGCGCGGTACAATTCGGCAATGAGCACCGCCGCGATCCGCCATCTCGTGGTGCCGAACCCGGAGGAGCTGATCGCGCGCGCCCGCGCGATGGTGCCGGAAATCCGCGCGCTGGCCCGCCAGACAGAAGAAAATCGCGGCCTCTCCCCGCACATCGTCGAGAAAATCCGCGCCGCCGAATTGCTGCGCGCCTGCCGGCCGCGGATGTTCGGTGGCTTCGAATACGACGGCGAGGTGGCGCTGAGGATCGCGCTGACGATCTCGGCCGCCTGCGCCGCGACCGGCTGGACCGTCAACGGCGCGGTGTCGAACGGGCTGTCCTTGGCGCACTGGCCGATCGAGGCGCAGCGCGAGGTATGGGCCGGTGACACCGACCCGTTCACCTTTGCCTGCTTCGCGCCGACCGGAACGGCCGTCCCGGCCCCCGGCGGCTACCGGCTGACCGGGCGCTGGTCCTTTGCCAGCGGTTGCGACATCTCGGCATGGGGCAAGCTCGGCGCTCTGATAAAGTCGCCCGGCGCAGAGCCTCCCTATGAAGGGGCGTTCTTCCTGCTGCCGACCGAGGATTGCCAGGTCATCGACAACTGGTTTGTCTGCGGGCTGGCCGGCACCGGCAGCAAGGACATCGCGGTCGAGGATCTGTTCGTGCCGGCGCACCGCGTGCTGCATTTTGCCGAGACGCGCGCCGGCACGAGTTCGGGCGCCGCGCATCACGACAACCCGATCTACCGCATCCCCTTGCTGATGCTCGGCGCCTCGATGCTGGCCTCGACCGCGATCGGCGCCGCCAAGGGCGCGCTCGACGCGTTTCTGGAGATGACTGGTGGCCGGACGACGCGCGGCGCCTTGGCCGGCGGCGGACTGCGCATGACCGAGTTCGCCACCGTCCAATTGCGATTGGCAGAGGCGGCGGCCTCGGTCGAGGCGGCCGAATTGGTCCTGCTGACGGACATGCGCGAGGCGATGGCGAAATTGCGCCGCGGCGAGGAGATCACCGTCGCCGACCGCATCCGAGCCCGCCGCAACCAGGCTTACGCGACAAGGCTGGCGGTGACAGCGGTCGAGGCCTTGAACGCCTCAACCGGCGGCGCTGGGCTGCATCTCGACAACCCGATCCAGCGCGCCTGGCGCGACGCCAACGCCGTTGCCCGCCATGTCAGCCTCAACTGGGACGCGGTCGGCACGATGTACGGCCAGCACGCCTTCGGCCTCGAACCGCGGGGGCAGTATTGAGCGGCGCAATCGAGCTACCCCTGACCGGCGGCTGCCAGTGCGGCGCGCTGCGCTATGAGGTCACCGTGGCGCCGGTCACGGCCTATACGTGCCATTGCACCGACTGCCAGCACCTGACCGGCAGCGCCTTTTCCCTCGCCTTTACGGTGCCGGATAGCGGCTTTCGTCTGACAAAAGGCGAGCCGCGCGAGTTGTCGCGGCGGGCCGATAGCGGCCGCATCGTGACGCGCTGGGTGTGTCCGCAATGCGGCTCGTGGATCGTCGGCGGCCCGCAACCGGGCGCGAGCGCGGGGGAGATGATCCGCCGGGTGCGCGCCGGCACGCTCGACGATCCATCATGGCTGCGCCCGACAGCGCATTTCTGGACGCGCAGCAAACAGCCCTGGGTGATGTTGCCCGAGGGCGACCAGGTTTTCGCGACGCAACCCGCATAGCGGAGGAAAGGAACAGGAGATGGCGGAAATTCTCGGGCTCGGCTGCACCCATTGGCCGACCTTGTGCCTGCCGAACGAGCGGTTGACCGACGTGTTCAGCCGGGTGCTGTCGGCGCCCAATGTCGATGCGAAGACCAAGGACCCGGCGAACTGGCCGGCCGAACTTTTGGCCGAGCTCGGCAACGACAACGGCCTTGGCGCGGCGCAGCGCTGCGGCGAGCGTTTCGGCAACGATTTCCGCGCGATCCGCAAAATCCTCGACGATTTCAACCCGGATTTCGTGCTGGTGTGGGGCGACGACCAATATGAGAATTTCAAGGAGGACATCGTCCCGCCGTTCTGCATCCTCGGCTACGACCCCGAGATCGACCTGCGGCCCTGGGCCACCGCCAACGGCAGCAACGGTACCGGCAAGCCGAACCGCTGGGGCGAGGCGGGCGACTGGACGCTGCCCCTGAAGGGCCATCGCGAGGCGGCGAAATACATCGCGACCGGGCTGATCGAGCGCGGCATCGACCTGGCCTATGCGTACAAGCCCTTGCACCATCCGATGGCGCACGCCTTCACCAACACGTTCCTCTATCTCGACTGGGACCGGAAGGGCTTCCCCTATCCGGTGGTGCCGTTCGCGATCAACTGCTACGGGCGGAACCTGATCCAGGCGCATGGCGGCCTCGGCCACCTGTTCCAGCCGCCGCCGCCGGAAGGCGATCCGGGCGACCCGCCGTCGCCGCAGCCGTGGCGCTGCATGGAGGTCGGCGCCGCGGTCGCCGAGGTCTTGGCGAAATCGCCCTATCGGGTGGCGCTGGTCGCCTCCTCGTCGTGGTCGCACTGCTTCCTGTCGCCCAAAAACGGCTATCTGTGGCCCGACCACGACGGCGACCGCATCCTGTTCGACGCCGTCAGCCGCGCCGATTACGCCACCTGGCGCAACCGCTCTCTGGCCGACATGGAATATTCCGGGCAGCACGAGATGCTGAACTGGATGGCGCTCATCGGCGCGATGGAGGCGCTGGACCGCAAGCCGGTGATCCAGGACTACATGGAGACCTACATCCTCGCCTCCGACAAATGCTTCCTGTCCTTCCCGGCGTGACCTCGTTGCGGGCATGCCCCTCACCCTCCCACGCCTCCGGCGCGGGTCCCTCCCTCTCCCCGCTTGCGGGGAGAGGGCCGGGGTGAGGGGCATTCCGGCACCGACATAGCCGATGGACGAGGTCCCAACCGGAACGGGGATCGGGCAGCCGGTACGGCGGCGCGAGGATTTGCGCCTCTTGACCGGGCGCGGGCATTACAGCGACGACGTCAACCTGCCGGGCCAGGCCTATGCGATCATGGTGCGCGCGCCGCATGCCCACGCATTGATCCGCGCCATCGACAGCGCGGCGGCGAAAGCCGCGCCCGGCGTGCTGGCGGTGCTGACGGCGGATGACGTGCGGGCGGACGGGCTCAACCCGCTGCCCAACATCGCCAACACGCATCCGGCCGACATCAGCATCCAGAACAAGGACGGCTCGCCGGTCGTGCGGCCGCAGCAGGGCGCGATCATCGGCCCTGAAATCTGCCATGTCGGCGAGATCGTCGCCGTTGTCGTCGCGGAGACCCTCGCACAGGCCAAGGACGCCGCGGAGCTGATCGCGGTCGATTACGAGGTGCTGCCCTCGGTCAGCCACAGCCTCGTTGCCGCGCAACCCGAGGCGCCGCGGGCGCGGCGGAGCCAGCCTAACATCGTGCTCGACGGAGAGGTCGGCGATGCGGCGGCGACCAAGGCGGCGTTCGCCGGCGCCGCGCATGTCGTCAAACTCGAGACCTGGGTGCAGCGGGTGACAGGCGTGCCGATGGAGCCGCGTGCCGCCGCCGGCGAATACGATGCGGCGACCGGCAAATACACGCTGCACGCCGGAGCCGGCGGCGCGGTCAGCCCGCGGCGCGACCTGGCGGGCGTGCTCGGCGTGCCGGTGGAGCAGGCGCGCGTCGTCATGCACGATGTCGGCGGTAATTTCGGCACGCGCGGCGGCTTCAACCCGGAATTCGCGATCGTCGCCTGGGCGGCGCGGCGGGTCGGCCGGCCGGTCAAATGGACCGGCGATCGCAGCGAATATTTCTCCTCCGACCATCAGGCGCGCGACCTCGCGGTGACGGCCGAGCTGGCGCTCGACAAGGACGGTCGGTTCCTGGCGATGCGCGGCTCCAACCTCGTCAACCAGGGTGCCTATGTCCTGGCCTTCGGTCCCTTGAACAAGGGGGTCGAGATCATGTCGAGCATCTACCACGTGCCGGTCGTGCATTTCCGCGCCCGCGCGGCATTGACCAACACCGCGCCGACCCGGCCCTACCGCAGCTCCGGGCGGCCCGAAGTCATGTTCGTCATGGAGCGGCTGATCGACCTGGCGGCGCGCGAGACCGGCATCGACCGCATCGAATTGCGCCGCAGGAACCTCGTGCCGGTCGAGATGATGCCGTACACCAACCCGTTCGGCATGGTCTACGACAGCGGCCATTACCAGGAAGTCATGGAGCGCGTGCTGAAATTGGCCGATTGGGAGGGGTTCCCGGCGCGGCGCGCCGCAGCCAAGGCGCGCGGCCGCTGCCGCGGCATCGGCGTCGCCAATTACGTCGATACCGCGACCGGCGCGCCGCGCGAGAAGGCCGAGATGACCGTATTGCCGGAAGGAACGGTCGAAGTCGTGATCGGCACCGTGTCGCAGGGCCAGGGGCACGAGACGAGCTTTGCGCAATTGGTCGGCGAATGGCTCGGCGTGCCGCATGACAGCGTGCGGCTCGTGACCGGCGACACCGACCGCGTCTCGGTCGGCGGCGGGGCGCATTCCGGCCGCGCGCTGCGGCTCGCCAGCATCGTGATGCTGAACGCCTCCAACATCATCATTGAAAAAGGAATGCGCATCGCCGGCCACTTG
>DATEKP010000380.1:0-5593 GCA_035277405.1 Allostellaceae bacterium
CGAGGATTCCTACACGCTGTGGAGCTCGACGCAGGGCTCGCACTTCGTGCGCAACCTGCTGGCCGAGCACGTCTTTCACGTGCCGGAAAACCGCATCCGGGTGGTGACGCCGGATGTCGGCGGCGGCTTTGGCATGAAGCTGTTTCTCTATCCCGAGCACGCGCTGGTGCTGTGGGCGGCCAAAAGGCTCGGCCGTCCGGTCAAATGGCTGCCCGACCGCGGCGAATCCTTCGTCAGCGACACGCAGGGCCGCGACAACATCGTGCGGCTCGATCTGGCGCTCGACGGCGATTTGCGCTTTCTCGCGCTGGCGGTCGAACTGACCGCCAACATGGGCGCCTATCTGTCGAATTTCGGCCCGGAGATCCCGACTTTTTCGGGCGGCGTCATGTATAGCGGCGTCTACGCGATCCCGGCAATCCACGTCGCCGTCAAGGGGGTCTTCACCAACACCGTGCCGGTCGATGCCTATCGCGGCGCCGGCCGGCCGGAGGCGGCCTACGCGATGGAACGGCTGGTCGATTACGCGGCGCGCCGGCTCGGCGTCGCGCCCGAGGAATTGCGCCGCCGCAATTTCATCCGGCCCGAGGCGATGCCGTACGCAACGCCGCTCGGCCTTACCTACGACAGTGGCGATTTCGCGCGCAATCTGCGCGACGCGCTCGCCGCCGCCGATGCCGCCGGCTTTGCAGCAAGACGCAACGAGGCGCGGGCGCGCGGCCATTGGCGCGGCCTCGGCCACGCGGTCTATATCGAGCAGTCGGGCTTTCCGCCGGACGAGTTCGCCGAGGCGCGCTTCGACCCGGCCGGCACGTTGACCCTGTTGATGGGGACGCAATCCTCCGGCCAGGGACACCAGACCGCCTATGCCCAGCTCGCCGCCGACAAGCTCGGGCTGCCGCTCGACAAAATCCGCGTGCTGCAGGGCGATACCGCGTCGATCGCGTTCGGCCGCGGCACCGGCGGCTCGCGTTCGCTGCCGGTCGGCGGCGCCGCACTCGCCCACGCTGCCGACAAGCTGATCGCCAAGGGCAAAAGAATCGCCGCCCATATGCTGGAGGCAGCGGAGGCCGACATCGCCTTCGCCGACGGGCAGTTCGCGATCACAGGCACCGATCGCGCGGTGTCGATCGAGGCGGTTGCGCGCGCCGCGTTCAACCCGGCGCAACTGCCGCCCGGCCTCGAACCGGGCTTTGCCGAGAGCGGCCACTTCACGCCGCCGGCGCCGACCTTTCCGAACGGCGTCCATGTCTGCGAGGTCGAGATCGACCCGGAGACCGCCCATATCGATATCGTGCGCTATCTCGTCGTCGACGATTTCGGCACCGTCGTCAACCCGCTGCTATTGCGCGGCCAGGTGCAGGGCGGCATCGCCCAGGGGATCGGCCAGGCGATGCTCGAACGCACGGTCTACGACCCGGACAGCGGCCAGCTGCTCTCCGGCGATCTGACCGATTATGCGCTGCCGCATGCCGAGGACCTGCCGGCGCTCGAATTCTCCTTCAATGTCGTGCCGTGCCGCACCAATCCATTGGGCGTAAAGGGCGCCGGCGAGGCCGGCGCAATCGGCGCGCCGCCGGCGCTGATGAACGCCGTCGCCGACGCGCTCGCCGAGTTCGGCCTGATGCCGCCCGACATGCCATTGACCCCCGAGCGACTGTGGCAGGCAATCCGCGGCGCCGCCGCGCCGAAAGCCGCGTAATGCTGATCCAGCCAGCGTCGTTCGAGACGCGGGCTGCGCCCGCTCCTCACGATGACGAGGATTTGTGCATGGCCTCAATAAAGTACGTCATCCTGAGGAGCGGCCGAAGGGCGCGTCTCGAAGGACGCAGGGCGGTGATCCAGCGGTGTTCGGCATGAACGACCCGCTGCTCGACGTCGCGTTGCGCGCGGCGCTGGCCGGCGGCGAGGCGGCAATGCGCGTCTACGCCGACCCCTTCGAGGTAACGCAGAAGGACGACAAGACGCCGGTCACTGAAGCCGACCTCGCCTCCGAGCGGGTCATCGTCGCGATGCTGACCAACGCCTTCCCGGATATTCCGGTCGTGTCGGAAGAGACCGTGCCGGAAGCGGGATTTGCGTCGCCGGCCGAGCGTTTCTGGCTGGTCGATCCGCTCGACGGCACCAAGGAATTCGTCGCCAGGAACGGCGAGTTCGCCGTCTTGATCGGCCTCGTCGAGCACGGGCGGCCGGTGCTCGGCGTCGTGCACGGCCCGGCGGTCGGGGTGACCTATGTCGCGCACGGCCCGGGCAGCGCGATGATGCGGCGCGGCGACGGCGCGTTCGCGCCGATCCGGGCGCGCGCACCGGGCGGGGACGGTCTCGTCGTCGTGCACAGCCGCAGCCACGAGAACAGCCGCCGCCTCGCCGAATATTTCGAGGGCCGGCCGATCGCCGAGCGCCGCGTGTGCGGCAGCGCCCTCAAATTCGGCATGCTGGCGACGGGCGCAGCGGATTTCTATCCCCGCTTCGGCACGACGATGGAGTGGGACACCGCCGCCGGCCAGGCCGTGCTCGAAGCCGCCGGCGGTCAGGTCATCGACCTCGGCGGCCGCCCCCTCCAATACGGCAAGCCCGGCCTCAAAAACGACGGCTTCCTCGCGTGGGGCGCAAAGCCGGCTTGGTAGCGCTGTCCCACCGTTAGCAGAAAGCTCAGGCCACCTTGCGCGGCGCGAGGCGGTGCCAGACCTCGCAGAGCGCGGCAACCAGCGCCTCGATATCGTCGTCGCCGTGCAGCGGGGTCGGCGTCAGGCGCAGCCGCTCGGTGCCGCGCGGCACGGTCGGATAGTTGATCGGCTGCACGTAGATGCGGTGATGTTCGAGCAGCGCGTCGGAAGCCGCCTTGCACAGCGCCGCGTCGCCGATCAGCACCGGCACGATATGGCTCGCGGACGGCATCACCGGCAGCCCGGCCTCGGCGAGCCGGCGCTTCGTCAGCGCGACCCGTTCCTGGTGGCGCCGCCGCTCCGCCTCGCTTGCCTTCAGGTGGCGCACCGCGGCGAGCGCGCCGGCCGCCAAGGCGGGCGGCAGCGAGGTCGTGAAGATGAAGCCCGGCGCGTGGCTGCGCAGGAAATCGACGAGCGCCGCCGAGCCGGCGATATACCCGCCCATCACGCCGAACGCCTTGGCGAGCGTGCCCTGGATCACGCTCGGCCGCTCGGGAATGCCGTCGCGCTCGGCGATGCCGCCGCCGCGCGGCCCGTAGAGGCCGACCGCGTGCACCTCGTCGAGATACGTCATGGCGCCGTAACGCTCGGCGATGTCGCACAAATCGCCGATCGGCGCGATATCGCCATCCATCGAGTAGACCGACTCGAAGCACACGAGCTTCGCGCGATCCGCCGGCAATGCCGCGAGGCGGCGTGCCAGGTCGTCGGGGTCGTTGTGGCGGAAAACCTGCTTTTCGGCGCGGCTGTTGCGGATGCCGGCGATCATCGAGGCGTGGTTCAGCGCGTCGGACAGGATGACGGCCCGCGGCATCTGGCTCGCCAGCGTCGCCAGCGCCGTCTCGTTCGCGACATAGCCCGAGGTGAAGACGAGCGCCGCTTCGCGGCGGTGCAAATCGGCCAGCTCGCGCTCGAGTTCGCGGTGCAGATGGGTGTTGCCGGAGATGTTGCGGGTGCCGCCGGCGCCGGCGCCGCTGGCGTCGATCGCCTCACGCATCGCCCGGAGCACAGCCGGATGCTGCCCCATGCCGAGATAGTCGTTCGAGCACCACACCGTGACCTCGGCCCCGAGACGGTGGTCGAACGCGCGCGGAAATTGCCCGCAGCGTCGCTCCAGCTCGGCAAAAACGCGATAGCGCCCCTCGGCGCGCAACGCGTCGAGCCGCTCTGTGAAGAAGCTGTCGTAATCCATCGTGCCGCCGCCGTCGGGGGAGTTCGACGATAGCACAGCGCGCGAACGCGGCGATTGCGCGCTGTGTCGCGGCATTGGCGCGCCTTGCATCGATATCATCCGGCCGCCTCCTCCAGCAGGCGATCGAGCCGGCCGCAGGCGGCGAGCCAGCCGCTCCAGTGCAGGTGGCGCATGCCATCGTCGGCGAATTGCTCGTGACGCAGCATCAACTCGGTGATGCCGGCGGCATGACGCAGCTCGATCACGACCTTGGCCTCCGGGCTGTCGGGGAACGCACCCTCCCACCGCCAGGTGAAAACCAGCCTCTCGGGCGGCCTGATCTCGATGAACCGCCCGCGCACGGCGACCGCGCCCGGACCGTCGGTCCGCCGCATCGCGATGCTGTAAGCACCGCCGACCCGCAAATCGATTTCGACCGCGGTCGCGGCCCATCCCGGCGGGCACCACCACTCGCGCAGCGCCGCGGGTTGGGTCCAGGCGCGAAACACCCGCTCCGCCGGCGCGCGGAAGCTGCGGCGAAGCTCGACCGCTAACGGGATGGGCGGGTCGGGGAAGGTGCGCACGAATTTTCCTCCTCCCTGTCCAGATAGGCCGCGAGGCCATCCAGCTGTCCCTGCCAGAAGGCGCGGCGCTGCTCGATCCAGCCTGCCGCCTGCGCCAGCGGATCGCCGATCAACCGGCAGTAATGCACGCGCCCGATTTGCCAGCGCGCGATCAGGCCGCAGCGTTCGAGCACCGCGAGATGTCGGGAAATCGCCGGCGCCGACACCGCGAAGGGCGCGCCGAGTTGGCTGACCGAACACTCGCCTTCGGTCAGCCGCGCAACAATCGCACGCCGGATCGGATCCGACAGCGCGCCGAAGATCGCGTCGAGTTCGCCGCCGTCGGCGGCTGCACTACGCGCGGGCGCGCCGCCATCGCGGACCGCGGCCGGTTTCAACGGCGCCCGCCGCGGCTCACTGCGCCGCAGCCGAATGCGCCGGCTCGACGATGTCCCACTTCAGGCTGTTCGAGGCTTCGACGATCTCGGCGCGCTCCGCCGGCGGCACGCCGAGCGCATCGCAGCTCGCGTCGATGTGCCGCAACAGGATGTCCCATTCCTGCTCGGTGATGCCGAGGCCGCGATGCGACGACTTCATGTCGGGCCCGGCGTAGTACGCCGGGCCGCCGAATGCGGCGCACAGAAAATCGACCAGCAACTGCTCGCCGCGGCGCCGGCTGTCGATCGATTTCCCCTTCCAGTAGACCCAGAGGGTCGGATCGCCATAGAGCCGCGGCATCAGATCGGCGACGAAGGCCGCGATCGCGTCATAGCCGCCGAGCCGCTTATAGAGCGATTGCGAATGGGCCGAGTTCTCGGGGTCCAGCATGCCGTCCTCCCCAATCGATACTTAACCGTTAAGTTAAGTATGAAGCAGCGTTCGGCGGCTGTCAAGCCCACGCCGCGGCGCTGCTGCTTTTTGATGCGCCTTGAGCTGGCTCGACCGCCGGTTACCTCATTGCGAGCGCAGCAACGCAACCCCGTCCCGCCTCAGTCCTCGCTGCCGGGATTGCTTCGTCGCCTCCGGCTCCTCGCAATGACTGGGGTACTGCGACGTTCAGGACAGGGGTAAGGCGGCGAAATTTTCCCTGCTGGCAGTGAATTCGACGCTATTTGCCGGGCAGGCAAGCGAAGGTGGCGCGGCCCGGCAGCAGCACCGGGCAGACCTGCATGATCTACGACGTGCCGGCCGGC
>DATEKP010000381.1:0-3130 GCA_035277405.1 Allostellaceae bacterium
CGGCGTCGACGACGGTCAAGACCGCCTGGCGGGCGATCGCGCCGGCCAGCGCATCGAACAACAGCGACTGCTCGCGAGCGCGGGCGACGGCATCGGCCGGGAGATCGGCATGAGGCCCGACGATATCGGCAATCTGCCCAAGCGCCGCCGGGCTCGGCCCCTCTTCCAGCGGTGCCGGGACCAGATCGATGCGCAGTACGCTGTCCTCGACGGGATCGCGGCGGGACAGCGCAACGCGACGGAACCAGCAGTCCGACAGCTCGGCGACAATCTCGCCGCCCGTGTCGAACAGCACGATATCGGCGGCGGCGGAACGGGTGCCGATCCGTCGCAGGTCGATGCGCGCGCGTACCGGCCGGCGGCCGAACGGCGCCGTCGCGCGCACCCGCCCGAAGCGCCACGGAAGGAGGCTGGCGCCGCCGAACTCGCCGGCGCGCTCGGCGAGCAACGCCAAAAGGCCCTGCAGCGCGCCGTCGAGCAGGGCGGGGTGGAGGACGTATTCCCCGTCCTCCGCCGGGATCGATGTATCGAGTTCGACGATGGCGCCGCGTTCGCCGAGTAGCTGCACGCGCCGTACGACGCGGAATTTTGGCCCGTAATCGAGGCCGAGCCTCGCGGCCAGCCGGTACAGCGCCGTGCCGCCGATCTCGCCGACAACGGCTTCCGGCGCACCGCGGCGCAGCCAGGCCGTGCGTTCGCCGGCCGCGACCAGCCGCGCCACGGCGTGCACGGTCAACGGCTCGTCGGTCAGCCGCGGCCGGCTGGCGAGCTCCCAATCGCCATCCTCCCCGACCATCGTGGCGCGAAGCTCGCGCGTCCGGCCGTTGTCGAACGGCACTGGCCGGCGCAGTTCGAGGTCGAGCACGTCGAGCGCGTCCGCCTCCGGGCGCCGCAGCTGCGCGGCGGCCAGCGCCATTTCGACGATTGCGGCCGCCGGCAAGACCGGCACGCCTTCGATCGCATGGTCGGCGAGCCATGGCAGAACCGCCGGATCGAGATGATTGAGCCATGCCGCCGCCAGTCCCGGCTGGCGAAACCCGAGCAGCGGATGCTCGAAACGGGGGTCCGTCGACCGGTTGTTTTCGATCGTGCGGGCGAACCAGAAGCGCTCGCGCTGCCACGGGTAAAGCGGCAACCCATCAAGCTCGACCGGCCCGTCGAACCGCGCGCCGGAGGTGATGTCGCAGCCGGCGGCGTGGCAGCGCGCGGCGAGCGCCGGGAACGGATCGTCGCTGCCCTGCCTGCGGGCCAGTGTGGCCAAAACCCGGCCGCCGCCATTGGTCGTGCGCAGGGCGTCGTGCAGGTAGGATTGCAGCACCGGGTGCGGGCCGATCTCGACAAGGCGCCGAAAGCCGGCGTCGATCATCGCCGCGAGCGCGTCGGCGAAACGGACCGGGTGGCGGATGTTGCGCCACCAGTATAGGGCGTCGAGCGCACCGCCGCCGACCGCACCGCCGGTAACCGTCGAAATTAGCAGCGCCTGCGGCACCGCCGAGGTCAACCCGGCGAGGTCGCCGAGCAGGTCCTCGCGGATCGGATCCATCGCCCCCGAATGAAAGGCGAAATCGAGATCGAGGGCGCGAAATGCGATGCCGCGCCGGCGCGCCTCCGCGCCGAGACGCTCGATTGCCGCGCCGGGACCCGAGACGGTAACCGCCTGCGATGCATTGATCGCGCCGATTTCCAGCTGACCCCCGAGTTCCGAGAGCAGCTCGCCGGCCGCATCGCCGCCGAGTGCCAGCGCCGCCATGCGGCCCTCGCCGCGCGTGCGTTCCTGCTGGCGGCTGCGGGCGACGACGACGCGCGCGGCGTCGGCGAGCGACAACGCGCCTGCCCCCCATGCCGCCGCGATCTCGCCGACGCTGTGGCCGACATGGCCCGCGGCATCGACACCGATACCGCGCAGTACCGTGACGATCCCGACCTGTATCGCGAACAGCAAAGGTTGCGCGACGTCGGCGCGAGCCAATTGCTCGGCCTCGGCGCCGGCCGCGATCATCTCGGCCACCGACCAGCCGAGCGCCGGCCGCAGCACCCCGTCGGCCTCGGCGATCGCGGCGCGAAAGGCGGCGCTCGCTTGGTAGGCGTCGCGCCCCATGCCCGGCCACTGCGCGCCGTTGCCGGCGAAGACAAAGGCCGTCTTGCCGTCGCGCAGCGCGGTCCCGGTCACGACCGCCGGCGCCTCGTTGCCGGCGACGAACTCGGCGAGCGCCGCGCAGGTCTCGCCGATATCCTCGGCCGAGATCACGAGGCGCTGCGGGTGATGGTCGCGCCGGCGCGCCGCGGCGCGCAGCAGCGACGGCACCCGTGGTGCCGGTGCGGCGGCAAGCGTCGCGTGCCAGCTTTGCGCCAGTTGCCGCAGCGACGCCTCGCCTCGCGCCGAGATGACGAGCGGCGGCAAACGCTCGCCTTTACGTGCCGCAGCCGGCGCAGGAGGAGGCGCGGCGCTCAGCACGGCGTGTGCATTGGTGCCGCCGAAGCCGAACGAATTGATCCCCGCGCAGCCGCCCGGCGCGATCTTCTGCGCCGCATCGATCAGCCGCAGATTGAGTTCAGCGAACGGGATCGCCGGGTTCGGCATCTCGCAGTGCAGGCTCGCCGGCACGAGTTCGCGCTCAAGCGCCAACGCCGCCTTGATCAGCCCGGCCATGCCCGAGGCCGGTTCGAGATGGCCGATATTGCTTTTGACCGAGCCGATCGGCAGCGCCGTGTCCCGCCCCTGACCCAGCGCGCGTCCGACCGCTGCGGCCTCGATCGGATCGCCGGCCGGCGTGCCGGTGCCGTGCATCTCGAAAAAGGCAAGATCGTCCGCGGTGATCCCGGCCTCTGCACCGACCGCGCGGAGCAGGGCCGCCTGCGCCGCCTCGCTTGGTAACGACAGGCCGACGGTGCGCCCGTCGGAATTGACGCCGGTGCCGTGGATCACAGCGCGCACGCGGTCGCCATGGGCGAGTGCCTGCGCCAGCGTCTTCAGGATGACCGCGCCGCCGCCCTCGCCGCGCACATAACCGTCGGCGGCCGCGTCGAAGGTCTTGCACCGGCCGTCCGGGGCGAGCATGTGCGCGTGGGAGAAGGTCATCGCGGTCTTCGCGCTGAGCAGGACGTTCACGCCGCCGGCCAGCGCGAGGTC
>DATEKP010000382.1:0-2982 GCA_035277405.1 Allostellaceae bacterium
GCCGAGCTTCGTATCGCGCCGATCGTTTCGGTAGCCCTTGAGGCTCACCTTGAGAGCGCGTTGAAGATCGCCCTGCAACTCGAGCATCCGATCTACGATTGCCTATATCTGGCGGTCGCCTTGCATCACAACACGAACGTCGTGACTGCCGACCGGCGGTTCTTTGCAGCCGTCGAACGCTCGGCTTATGCCGGTCGCGCGAGACTGCTCGGCGCGGAAGGGTACCGCGCGCTGCACGAGCTGTGACGCGCAGCGATTGCGTCGCGCGTCGTCTGATGACAATTTGATGAGGCAGCACGAGGCGCGGCGGCATGTCCCTGATCGCGGCGACATTGGGCAGGATACGGGCGCCGGCGGGGCGGGCGATGGGCGTCGCCTGCGGCGCGCATATCCTGCACGACGGCTACACCGACCTGCTCTACGTATTGCTGCCATTGTGGCAGGCGGAATTCGGCCTCGGCTATGCCGAAGTAGGCCTGTTGCGCGCGCTCTACACCGGCTCGATGGCCGGCTTCCAGGTGCCGGCCGGCGCCATCGCCGGGCGGATCGGCGGGCCGCTCTTGCTCGGGATCGGCACCGCGCTGGCGGCGGTCGGGTATCTGATCGCCGGCGCAAGCACCGGCTTTGCGCTGCTGGTCGTGGCCCTGATCGTCGGCGGCGCCGGATCGAGCGTGCAGCACCCGATCGGCGCGCATCTCGTATCGCAGGCCTTCGCCGGATCCCGCTCGCGCAATGCGCTGGCGACCTACAACTTCAGTGGCGATCTCGGCAAGATGGCGTTCCCGGCTGCAACCGCCGGGTTGCTGATGCTGCTGCCGTGGCGCTCCACGACGACCGTGATCGGCGTCGTCGGTCTGGCCGCGGCGGCGGCGATTTTGGCGGTGCGCGGCCTGCCCGGCAATGGGGACGCGGCCGCGGGCACCGAAACGCGCCGCAATGGAATCGGGCAAGGCACAGCCGAGGCCGCGCGCGGTTTTCCGCTGCTCTTGGCGATCGCGATGATCGACAGCGCGACGCGCATGGGTTTCCTGACCTTTCTGCCGTTCCTGTTGAAGATGAAGGGCGCCGATCTGCCGTTGATCGGCACCGCGCTGACCCTCGTGTTCACCGGCGGGGCGGCCGGCAAGCTGGTGTGCGGCTGGCTCGGCGGGCGGCTCGGCGTCGTCAAGGCGGTGTTCCTGACCGAGGGGCTGACCGCGGCCGGCATCCTCGCGCTGGTGCCGTTGCCGCTGGCCGCCGGGCTGGCGCTCCTGCCGCTGATCGGGGTGGCGCTCAACGGCACCTCGTCGGTGCTTTACGGCACAGTGCCGGAACTGGTGGCGCCCGAGAAACGGCAGCGCGCCTTCTCGATCTTCTACACCGGCGGGGTCGGCGCCGGCGCCCTGGCGCCGGTGCTCTACGGTCTCGTCAGCGATTTGATCGACGTGCCGGTCATGATGGCGGTGATCGCCGCCGTGGTGCTGTTGACCCTGCCGTTGACCTGGCGCCTGCGCCCGGCCCTGCGCGCGATCGCCGCCTGAACAAGCCCCTCTCCGCCCCCAGGGGCGGAGAGGGAGCAGAATGCAGCCCGGCCGCGATAGTTACAACGCAGGGTTGGACTATCGAGGCGTCCTCCTTTATGGTAGAACAAAGAACGAACGAAAGGCGCCGATGCTGCCGCGACAGCATGAAAACGAGGAGCAAGGCTACCGCTTCCGAGTGCTGGTCGCGGTGCCACCGGGCGGCTGGGGCGGGCAGCTGGCGCTGATCGCGGGCTGGCTCGACCAGCATTGCGGGCGCGCCGGGTGGAGCGCGGCACCGGCCGGGATCGCCGGCGTCGTCAACGATGCCGTCGCCTTTTATTTTCCCGATCCGGCGGCGGCGCGGGCCTTTGTTGCGCGCTTCAGCTGCGGTTATCGCGCGGCGCCGGGCGATCGGTTATAAACAAAGGCGTTTTTCCGACGGAGATAAGCAACAATGGACGTCGTCGAGCAAGTGCGCGCCTTCCATGATGATCTGACCGCGTGGCGGCGCGACATCCACGCCCATCCCGAACTCGGCTTCGAGGAGCGCCGCACCTCGGATCTGGTCGCCGGCAAGCTCGCCGAATTCGGCATCGAGGTGACGCGCGGTCTGGGCAAGACCGGTGTTGTCGGGCGGTTGCAGGTCGGCAATTCGCCGCGCGCGATCGGCCTCCGGGCCGACATGGATTGTCTGCCGATCCTCGAGGCCAACAATTTCACGCACCGCTCCAAGCATGACGGCAAGATGCACGCCTGCGGCCATGACGGGCACACGACGATGCTCTTGGGCGCGGCGCGCTATCTGGCGCAGACGCGCAATTTCGACGGCACCGTGCATTTCATCTTCCAGCCGGCCGAGGAGGGGATCGGCGGCGCCGCGGCGATGGTCAAGGACGGGCTGTTCGACGACTTCCCGTGCGACGTGATCTTCGGCATGCACAACCGGCCGGGCCTTGCGGTCGGCAAGTTCCAGATCCGCCCCGGCGCGATGATGGCCGGCGGTGCGTTTTTCGACATCGCGATCACCGGCAAGGGGGCGCACGGCGCGCGGCCCGAGGTCGGGGTCGATCCGGTGCTGGTGGCGAGCCACATCACGACCGCATTGCAATCGATCGTCGCGCGCAACGTGCGGCCGGTCGATACCGTCGTCGTCAGCGTCACTAAGATCCACGGCGGCGAGGCCTACAACGTCATCCCCGAGCGTGCGACCTTGAGCGGCACCGCGCGCTGCTTCAGCCGCGCGGCGATGAGCCTTGTCGAGGAGCGCATGCGCGCCATCGCCGAGGGTGTCGCCGCCGGGTTCGGCGCCGCCGCCGATGTCGATTTCCGCGTGCTGTTCCCGCCGCTCGTCAACGATGCCGACGAGACCCGCTTTATCGCCGATTGCGCCGCCGATGTGGTCGGCGAGGACAATGTCAACCGCGAGGCCGGCCTCGTCATGGCATCGGAGGATTTCTCCTTCATGCTGGAGAAGGTGCCC
>DATEKP010000383.1:0-10626 GCA_035277405.1 Allostellaceae bacterium
GCCGATCACCCTTTCCATGCAGGCCTCGGGCGAGCCACTGCTCTCCCTCTCCCCGCGTGCGGGGAGAGGGTCGGGGTGAGGGGCTTTCCTGCCATCGGCATGGGCGGGCCGACGGCGTATAATCAGCCCGGGTGAGGGGAGAGGACGAGGCATATGGCGTCAGCCGCCGAACAACTCGCCGCCAGCATCAATCTCGGGGCCTTTTCGAAAGCCACCGAGCTCAAAAACCGCATCTGGTTCACACTCGGCGCGCTCGTCATCTACCGACTCGGCACCTACATCCCGATCCCCGGCATCGATCCGGCGATCCTGCACGACATCTTCGCGCGCAACGCCGGCGGCATCCTCGGCATGTTCGACATGTTCTCGGGCGGCGCATTGGGGCGGATGACGATCTTCGCTCTCAACATCATGCCGTACATCTCGGCCTCGATCATCATCCAGCTGCTGACCGCGGTATCGCCGACGCTCGAAAACCTGAAGAAGGAGGGCGAGAGCGGACGCAAGAAGCTCAATCAATATACCCGCTACGGCACGGTCCTGTTGGCCGCCGTGCAGGGCTACGGCATCGCCGTGGCGCTCGAGGGCATGCGTTCGGGCGCTGCCTCGGCGGTGATCGACCCAGGCCTCTTTTTCCGCATCGTCGCGATGATCACGATGGCCGGCGGCACCGTGTTCCTGATGTGGCTCGGCGAGCAGATCACCGCGCGCGGCATCGGCAACGGCATCTCGCTGATCATCATGGCCGGCATTGTTGCCAACCTGCCGCACGCGCTGGCGTCAACCCTCGAACTCGGCCGCACCGGCGCCTTGTCGACGATCTTCATCATCTTCTTCCTGTTGATGTCGGTCGGCGTCGTCACGGTCATCGTCTTCATGGAGCGGGCGCAGCGCCGCATCCTCGTGCAGTACCCGAAACGTCAGCAGGGTAACCGCATGACCGGCGGCGAAGCCTCCTATCTGCCGCTCAAGATCAACACCTCGGGCGTGATCCCGCCGATCTTCGCGTCCTCGCTGCTGTTGATCCCGGTATCGGTCGCGCAGCTTCAGGCCAGCGGCAGCCAGAGCTTCGGATGGCTCGGCACGATCGCGGCCTATCTGGCGCATGGCCAGCCGCTCTACATGGGGCTCTATGTTGGGCTGATTGTGTTCTTCTCGTTCTTCTACACAGCAATCATGTTCAATCCGACCGAGAACGCCGATAATCTGCGCAAATACGGCGGCTTCATCCCCGGCATCCGCCCCGGCAAGAACACTGCCGATTTTCTCGATTACGTGCTGACCCGGATCACCGTGCTTGGCGCGATCTACCTGGCGGCAGTGTGCATCCTGCCGGAAATCCTGATCTCGCAATATTCGGTGCCGTTTTATTTCGGCGGCACGAGCCTGTTGATCGTCGTCAGCGTGACGATGGACACGGTGGCGCAGATCCACTCGCATTTGCTCGCCCATCAATACGAGGGGCTGATCAAGAAGGCGCGGCTGCGCGGCCGCCGTTAATGCGCGCCCCGGCTTCCCATCTCGTCGCCCCCGCGGAAGCGTGGGCCCAGGGTCAGGCGATTCATCGCTTGCCCCGGTTTCCCGCTTGCTCGGGAATGACGATCGAGTGGCGGGTTCGATGAACCTGATCCTGCTGGGTCCGCCGGGGGCCGGCAAGGGCACCCAGGCGAAGCGCCTGCAGGAGTGCCGCGGCCTCGTGCAATTGGCGACCGGCGACATGCTGCGCGCCGCCGCCGCCTCGGGCAGCGAATTCGGCCGCCGCGTCAAGGCGATCATGGATACCGGCGCGCTGGTCGATGACGCGACGATCATCGAGTTGATCGCCCGCCGCATCGCCGAGCCCGACAGCGCCCGCGGCTTCATCCTCGACGGCTTTCCGCGCACCGTGCCGCAGGCCGAAGCCTTGGACGCGATGCTCGCAGAGCGCGGGCAAAAGCTCGACCACGTGATCCTGATCGAGGTTGATGAGGCGGCGCTGATCGACCGGCTCGGCGGCCGCTTCACCTGCGGGAAATGCGGCGCCAGCTATCATGACCGCTACCACCGGCCGCGCATCGAGGGCGCGTGCGACATGTGCGGCGAGGCGGATTTCGTGCGCCGCGCCGACGATGAGCCGGCGGCATTGGCGACGCGCTTTGCCGCCTATCGCAATCAAACCGCGCCGATCCTACCTTATTACCGGGCGCGCGGCGTACTGCGCACGGTCGATGGCATGGCCGAGATCGACGAGGTGACGCGGCAGATCGAAGCGGTGCTTGCAAGCGGCGGATAACGAATGGCCAATCCGATACCCGACAATCTCGTCGAACGCGTCAACCGGATGGTGCGCACGTCGCGACAAATGCTAGTCGAAACCGGCCATGAGCCGAGCGTCGACGAGCTCGCCGCCAGGACCGCGCTGCCGCCGGAAACGGTACGCCGGCTCTTGGCGATCGCGCGGCGGCCGATCGGCTCGCCGCGTTGACGCGGCGGCGGCGATCCGTATAATCGCGCGCTTGGCCGCGGCCCGAGGCTGCCCTTCCCGATCAGCAAGGAGATGCGCAGGTGGCGCGAATTGCCGGCGTCAACATCCCGAACCAGAAGCGGGTGCCGATCGCCCTGACCTACATCCACGGCATCGGGCGCACCCGCGCGCTCGAAATCTGCACCCGGGTCGGCATCCCGCTCGATCGTCGGGCGCATGAGATGACCGACGACGAGGTGTTGCGCGTGCGCGAATTGATCGACCGCGAATATACCGTCGAGGGCGATCTGCGCCGCCAGGTGGCGATGAACATCAAGCGGCTGATGGATCTCGGCTGCTATCGCGGGCTGCGCCATCGCAAGGGGTTGCCGGTTCGGGGCCAGCGCACCCACACCAACGCGCGCACCCGCAAGGGGCCGGCCCGGCCGATCGCCGGCAGGAAGAAGTAGCCCCAAGTCGCAACGGCGGACGGATTAGATGGCAAGAAGCACGGCTGCGCCGCGCCTCCGGCGGCGCGAGCGCAAGAACATCACCTCGGGCACGGCGCATGTCGCCGCGACCTTTAACAACACGATGATCACAATCACCGACGCGCAAGGCAATACGATCGCGTGGTCGTCGTCGGGCAGCCAGGGCTTCAAGGGGTCGCGCAAATCGACCCCCTACGCCGCGCAGGTCGCGGCCGAGGATGCCGGCCGCAAGGCGATGGAGCACGGCATGCGCACGCTTGACATCGAGGTCAAAGGCCCCGGCTCCGGGCGGGAATCGGCGTTGCGTGCGTTGCAGGCGATCGGTTTTGCGATCACGTCGATCCGCGATGTGACGCCGATCCCGCATAACGGCTGCCGGCCGCCGAAACGCCGCCGCGTGTAACCTATCGCCGCGGCGAGGCCGGGAAGCGGCCCGGCCGTAAGATGCGCGCCGGCATTACCGGCGTTGTTTGCGGACCAACGGTCCGCGCTTTACCCACTGAGGCAAGTCGTGCTGCAAAAGAATTGGCAGACCCTGATCAAACCAAAGCAGCTTTCGGTCGAGGCCGGCGGCGACGCCGCCCGCGTCGCCACCGTCACCGCCGAGCCGCTGGAGCGCGGCTTCGGGCTGACGCTTGGCAATGCGCTCAGGCGCGTGCTGCTGTCTTCCTTGCAGGGGGCGGCGATCACCTCGATGCAGATCGAGGGCGTGTTGCATGAATTCTCCTCGCTGCCCGGCGTGCTGGAGGACGTCACCGACATCGTGCTGAACGTCAAGAGCATCTGCCTGCGCATGCACGGCGAGGGGCCGAAGCGCATGCGGCTGCGCGCCAGCGGCCCGGGCGAGGTGCGCGCGCGCCAGATCGAGACCGGGCACGACATCGAAATCCTGAATCCCGATCTCGTGATCTGCACGCTCGACAACAACGCCCGCGTCGCGATGGAGCTGACCGTCGAGAACGGCAAGGGTTACGTTGCTGGCACGCAGAACCGGCCGGAGGACGCGCCGATTGGCCTCATTCCGGTCGATGCGCTGTTCAGCCCGGTGCGCAAGGTCTCCTATCGGGTCGAGAACACCCGCGTCGGCCAGGTCACCGACTACGACTCGTTGTCGATGCGGGTCGAGACCAACGGCGCCGTCACCCCCGAGGACGCGGTCGCGCTGGCCGCGCGCATCCTGCAGGACCAGTTGCAGCTGTTCATCAATTTCGAGGAGCCGCGCCACGCGGTCGAGAAGGAGATCGCCGGCGAGCCGCTGATCAACAAGAACCTCCTGCGCAAAGTGGACGAGCTGGAGCTGTCGGTGCGCTCGGCCAACTGCCTGAAGAACGACAACATCGTTTATATCGGCGACCTCGTGCAGAAGACCGAGGCCGAGATGCTGCGCACCCCCAATTTCGGCCGCAAGTCCCTGAACGAAATCAAGGAGGTGCTGGCCAATATGGGCCTCCATCTCGGCATGGAGATCGCGAACTGGCCGCCCGAGAACATCGAGGAACTGGCGAAGCGGATCGACGAGCCGTATTAGCCATATCCATTGGTCATTGCGAGCGAAGCGAACCAATCTCCGTCGAGAAGAGACAATGCGCCATCGAATGAGCCATCGCGGCTTCAGCCGCACCTCCGCCCACCGAAAGGCGATGTTCGAAAACCTCGCCGCTTCGCTGATCCTGCACGAGCAGATCCGCACGACGCTGCCGAAGGCCAAGGACCTGCGGCCGATCGTCGAACGGCTGATCACCTTGGGGAAGCGCGGCGGATTGCACGCGCGGCGCCAGGCGATCGCAAAGTTGCAGGACCGGAAGCTCGCCGACAAGTTGATGACCACCTTGGCCCAGCGCTATGCCGACCGGCCGGGGGGCTACACCCGCATCGTCAAGGCCGGTTTCCGCTACGGCGATGACGCCCCGATGGCCGTGATTGAGCTGGTCGAGCGCGACGTCGCCGCCAAGGGCCAAGGCTCGCGCCTGCCTGCCGAGGAGGGCGAAGCCGAGGTCGCGGCGTAGCCCCTCACCCCGGCCCTCTCCCCGCAAGCGGGGAGAGGGAGAGGACGCGAGAGGCTGAAGCCGCGTTCCCTCTCCCCGCGAGCGGGGAGAGGGACAGGGTGAGGGGCATCAGGGGCAATTACGCCGGCTCGGCCAATGCGCCACGGCGGATCTGGTCGCGCTCGATCGATTCGAACAGCGCGCGGAAATTCCCCTCGCCGAACCCCTCATTGCCCTTGCGCTCGATGATCTCGAAGAAGATCGGGCCGATCACGGTCTCGGTGAAAATCTGCAGCAACAGGCCCTGCCCCGCCTCCGGCGCACCGTCGATCAGGATGCGATCCTGCCTGAGCCGCTCCAAATCTTCGCCGTGGCCGGGCAGCCGCGCATCGACCGCCTCGTAATAGGTCTCCGGCACCGCCATGAAGGCGATGCCGCGCCGGCGCAATTCCTCGACCGTGCGGTAGATGTCAGGGGTGGCGAGCGCGATGTGCTGGATGCCCTCGCCGTGATAGGCCGCCAGGTACTCGGCGATCTGCGACTTGTCGTCGGCGCTTTCGTTGATCGGGATGCGGATCTTGCCGTCGGGGCTGGTCATCGCCTTCGAGCGCAGCCCGGTCAACCGCCCCTCGATGTCGAAATAGCGGATTTCGCGGAAGTTGAAGAGCCGCTCGTAGAACTCGGCCCACTCGGCCATGCGGCCGCGATGAACGTTGTGCGTCAGATGGTCGATCGCCGCGAGGCCGACCCCCGCCGCGGCCTCGCCGCCGGCGAGCGGCACGAAATCGACGTCGTAGATCGTGTGCGGGCCGTAGCGATCGACAAGATAAATCAGGCTGCCGCCGATGCCCTCAATCGCCGGGATGTTGAGCTCCATCGGGCCGAGCTTGCCGTGCACCGGCCTGGCGCCGAGCTTGACGGCGCGCTCTTGGGCATGGCCGGCGTCGCGCACGCGAAACGCCATCGCGCACACCGACGGGCCGTGCAATCGCGCAAAAGCCTGGGCAAAGCTTTCGGGTTCGGCGTTGAGGATGAAGTTGACGTCGCCCTGCTTGTAGAGCGTTACGTTTTTCGAGCGGTGCCGCGCCGCCGCGACAAATCCCATGCGCTCGAACAGCGCCGCCAGTGCGCCTGGGTCGGGGCCGGTATATTCGACGAACTCGAAGCCGTCGGTCCCCATCGGGTTGTCCCACAGGTCAGCCATCGGAGCCTCCTGCCTTTGCAGTCTCCGATGTGGTCGGCGCCTCCGCGCTTGCCAAGGAGAGCGGAAACCGCGGACGCTACGACGCGGTCGTCGGGGCGCCGCAGCCGCATTCGATATGAAAGACCCGCGCGGCATTGCCGCCGAGGATCGCCTCGCGCTCGGCGGCGGTCAGCCGCGTGCGCGCGACGACGCCGCACGGGTCAGGGTCGCCGATGCCGAATGGCCAGTCGGAGCCGAGCATGACCCGGTCGGCGCCGGCGACATCGCACAGAAACCGCAACGCCAAGGGCTCGAACAGCACGGTGTCGAAATAGAGCCGGCGGAAACCTTCATCGGGGTCGGCGTAGTCCGGGTGGATCGCACGGTTGCGCTTCAAGCGGCCGAGCGCGTATGGCAGCGCGCCGCCGCCGTGCGACAGCACCAATGTCATCCCCGGAAAGCGGGCCAGATGGCCGGAGAACAGCAGGCGGGCGACGGCCAATGTCGAGTCGGCGAGCCGCCCGACCGCGTTGACCAGATCGTAGCCGGCCAACCGTTCGTCGCCGCAGATGTAATGCGGGTGCAGGAAGATCGCGGCGCCGCGCGCCGAGGCCAATTCCCAGAACGGGTCGAGGTCGGGGTCGTCGAGAGTGCCGCCCACGCCTTTCGGCTGGGTCGCGATCATCGCGCCCTTGAAGCCCTGGTCGAGCGCCTCTTCGAGGACGCGCGCCGCCAGCCTGCCGTCCTGCAGCGGCACCGTCGCGAGCGCGGTGAGCCGGTTCAGCGCCGCCGCGTCGCGTGCCATGTGCTCGTTGTAGAAGCGCGCCCAGTCGGCCCCTTCCGGCCCGGCGAGCTCGTAGCCGTAGACATCGGTCCAACCGCCGACCAGCTGATGATCGACGCCGGCCTGTTTGAGCCAATCGCGGCGCTGCGCCAGATCGGCGAGGCGCGGCTGGATCGGCCGCCCCGGCGCCCCTCCGGCAAACGCCATGCGCGGCATCGCCCCGCTCGTGTCGAGCCGCACCGACGGGAACAGCCGGGTTTTGCCGCGCAAGGCCTCGAGCATGCTCGCCGGCACGACATGCGCATGGGTATCGATGATCATCGCGAATGGAACTCCGTTCCGCCGGTCGGGCGACAGACATGGTCTCGGAGGTTTGTCATTCCGGGGCGCGGACGAGGTCCGCGAACCCGGAACCTATGAACACCGCCCTCTGCAAATAGTGGGAAAAGCTGTGTTCATGGGTTCCGGGTCCGGCCCGGAGGGCCGTCCCGGAATGACGATGTTCTGCCGCCAATAGCAACAGTCGCAAAATGTCAGGCGCCGGCGCCGCGGAAGCGGATGGTCGTGCCGAGCGCCCTGTCTGTCTCCTCGACCGTCAGCAGCGCCGTCGTGCGCGTGCGCACGAGGCCGGTCGCCGACGCGGTGAGCGACAACGCGCTGGCCGCCACATTGTCCGGCAGATCGGCAATGATCACGACATCGTCCTCGCCGAGCGCGTAGTACATGCATTCGAGCTTGCCGCCGACGCTCTCGCAGGTCTGGCGCACGGCGGCGAGCCGCCCGGACGCCTTATCCTTGTAAAGCCCCTTCAGCCCCTCGGCGCTGTACGAGGCATGGATCAAATACTTCGCCACGACGCACCTCCCTCGAAGACTTTTTGCTGACATGGCCGGATGCTCCGGCCAAGAGCGATTATAGCACCGCCGCCCTGCCCCGGCGATTGCCGCGTCAGCAGCGGGCCCGGCCGAGCGGCTTGAGGCGGATGGCGCGGCGCAGATGGCGGTAGGGCAGTTCGGCCGGGTCGGAGACATGCGCGCCGGGCGACACGACGCACAGCACCGCCGCGGCGATCGGCTGAAAATCGGCGCGGAAATGCACGGTCGATTTGAGGCCGAGGATCGACACCTGCGCCGGCTCGACCCCGACATGACGGAACATCGCCTGGTCGGCGGCCTGGATGCGCTTCGCCGCCAAGACGGCGGAGACGCCGCTCGCCCGGTCGGTGACCAGCGCCATCGGGCCGATATTGAATTTGGCGCCGCCATACATCGGGCCGGTGCCGGTGAACTGCCCGCTGCCGAGCCGCACGACCTGCCAGTCGGCCGCAACCGGCTCCTCGCCGGCATAACCCACTTTGGCTCCGACCGGGCAATCGAGCTGCGCGCCTTCGCCGGCGGCGGTGGCCGCCGCGGCGGCTTCGGGATCGACGATCATACCGATCACAGCGCCCTTCGCCTGCCCGGCGATCAGAGCGCGCAGCAGCCCGACCGTGTCTGAGGTGCCGCCGGCCCCGGGATTGTCCTGGATGTCGGCCAGCACAACCGGCTTTGTCGCGGTTTGCGCGAGGCCCAGCGCCTCGGCGACGGCTTCCTCGGGGGTGTAGAGCTTGCCGGCGAAATCGGCCTCGCGGGCATGGATCGCGGCGGCGAGGCGGTCGGCGGCGGCTTCGGCCGTCTCGCGGTCGTGGCCGTAGACGACCAGCGCCGGGCCGCAATTCGCGATGTCGGCCGGCGGGAAGCCCGGCGTGTGGGTGATCCCGACGATGCCCTGATTATGCGAGGCGGCGCCTTGTTCGATGTCGTCGATCAGCGCGAAGATGCCGCGGGACGGCTCCGCCATCGTGCATTGCCACACCAGCGGGATCAGGAAATCGAGCTGGCGGTAGGCCTTGTGCAGCGGCCGCCGGTCGCGCAGAAGGCGGTCGAGCAGCCGCGCGGCGCGGCCGCCGGTCGCCGCCATGTCGGTATGCGGGTAGGTCCGGTAGCCGAGCATCGCGCTGGCATGGCGCACCATCTCGGGCGTCATGTTGGTGTGGTAGTCGAGGCTGGTGACGATCGGGATATCGCCGCCGAGCAGGGCGCGGATGCGGCGCAACAGCTCGCCCTCGCCGTCCTCATAGTGCTCGGCGACCATCGCGCCGTGCAGGTCGAGATAGACGCCGTCCACCGGCCGCTGCGCCGCGAGGTCGTCGAGCAAGGCCCTGGCGACCCGCTCGTAGGCGTCGCGTTCGACATAGGAGGAGGGCGGCGCCGAGCACCAGCACAATGGCACGAGCTCGTGCCCGAGCTCCCGCAACGCCGCGACGGCGCCGGCGATCGGGATGTTGTAGCCCTGCACCGCGTCGATCAGCTCCGCTCCGCGGACAAAGCCGGGCCACGCGTCGGCCCGCGCGAAATCGTCCCAGGTCGCGCGCTGCGGCGCAAACGTGTTGGTCTCATGCTGGAACCCGCCCACCGCGATGCGCGCCATTTATTCGTCTCCCGTCATTCCTGCCGACGCAATGCGCGGCGCCGGCACTGCGACGCTGATGCCTGCCGCCGACAAGGCCAGGAGCGCCGCCGCGGCGCCGTAGAGCAGCGGATGCGCGACGATCGGCAACAGCATGCCGGCGATCAACGGACCGGTGCCGGCGCCGAGGTCGCGCCACGTCGCCAGCCGCGCCAGGGCCGGCACCCGCTCGCGGCCGGGGTTTTCCAGCGCCACGACCGGCGGTGGGATCGGCTGGATCAGCCCGCGCAACGTCACGACCAAGAGCGCGCCCGACCATAACGCCCCGGCGCCGATCACCGCGAGGCCAGCCGCGGTCGAGACCGACAGCAGGGTCAAGACTCGGCGCGGCCCGAACCGGGCGGCGAGGCGGCCGCCGACCGGGCCCAGCAGGATTTCGGCGATGTAGCGCAGGGCCAACGCGGATCCGGCGGCGAGCGCGGCGTAACCGGGGACCGCCTTGGCCGCCAATACCGACATGCCGATGACGAAGAGGCCATCCAGGGTCATGCCCTGGATGAACGACCAGGCGTCGAGCCGCGACGGCAGGCCGAAGCGCGGCCGGTTCAGCCGCTCGGGCCGCCCCTCACCGCCCTGCGGCAGGCGGGCGGCGAACAGAAAGGCAGCGAGGGCGGCGACCGCCAGCACCATGAACGCGACGCGCGGCCCGGCAAACTGATCGACGACGGCGCCCTCGATGAGGCCGCTGACCGGCCCCAGCGCGATGATCGCGCGCATCGTGCCGCTGCGCCGCGCAGCGCCCGACGGCTCCGAGGTCGCCAGGGCCTGCGTCGCGATGTTCATCGCCGCGAACGACAATCCCCACAGCAGCCGCGCCGCCAGCAATGCCCAGACGCCGGATACGGTCGCGTAGCCGAGCGTCGAGAGCGCCGCACCCAAGGCTGCCAAGAGGCAGGCGGCGCGCGGCCCGCGCTCGGCATAGAAACGCGCGACCCAGCCGTAGCCGCAGATGCGCACCAGCCGGTTGGCGGCGAGCAGCAACCCGGCCTCGCCGAGAGAGATGCCGAAGGCGGCGTGGTGCAACGGCAATAGCAGATAGAGCAGCGTGTCGCCGGGCTGCGCGAAGGCGAGGGTCAGCGAGGCGTTGCGCGAATGCCGGTCGGCAGCGCGGACGGCCGAAAGAGCCGGGACCGCGCCGGCCGCCGCTCCCAATGCCATGCCCGGCTCAGCCCGGCATCAGCGGGGCGTGCAGGTGGGTGCCGGGGCAGATGATGCCACCGCGGTCGCCGGGG
>DATEKP010000384.1:0-5700 GCA_035277405.1 Allostellaceae bacterium
GGCGGCGATCGGCATGCCCTGGCCGCTCTCGTCGCACATGACGATGCGCCGCGCGGCGGGCCAGGCTCGCAGCACCTGGTCGAGCGGCGCCGGGTCGCGGATTTCCGGCACCGACAGCCGCTCACTCTGCTCGGCGGCGGCGACTGCCAGCGCGGCGAGCCGCTCGCGATTGAAGGGCTGCGGCTGGGTTCGCGCGGTCAGCACGGGGACCAGCGCGGCGACGCCGAGTTCGCTCGCCTTCTCGACCAGCCAGTCGAGCCGCCCCCGCCGGAGCGGCGCGAACAAGAGCCACAAATCGCCCTCGGGCTGAGGCGCCCGCAAGCAGCGCTCGACCGCGAGATCGGGGCCGCTCAAGCGACAAAGCCATTCGCCATCGCGTGCGTTGAAGACGGCGATCGCGGCTCCCGGTTTGAGGCGGAGCACGTCGCGCAGGCGGTGCGCCTGCGCCGCATCGAGCAGGACCGTGGCGCCCTCGGCAAGCCGGTCCGGCATATAGAGCCGGGTGGCGGGGCGATTGGTCATTCGAGCTCAAGGTTCGCCACGATCCGCCTCGCGGAGGCCGATGCGCAGCGGGTGGGCGGGATAGACGCCGAGGATTTTGACCTCGGCCGAGAAGAATGCGAGCTCTTCGAGCGCCAATTGCAAGGGCCGGTCGTCGGGATGGCCCTCGACATCGGCGTAGAACTGCGTCGCCGCGAAACGGCCGCCGACCATGTAGCTTTCGAGCTTCGTCATGTTGACGCCGTTGGTCGCGAAACCGCCCATGGCCTTGTAGAGCGCCGCCGGGACGTTGCGCACGTTGAACACGAAGGTCGTGACCGACAGCGTCCCGGACGCCGGCCACTTGGGCTCGCGCGCCATGACGAGAAACCGCGTCGTATTGTGCTCGGCGTCCTCGATGTTCTCGGCGAGCGACTGCAGGCCGTAGATCTCACCGGCCAGTTCCGAGGCGATCGCGGCGACGCCGGGATCGCCCAGTTCCTTGACCTCGGCGGCGCTGCCGGCGGTGTCGGCGCGCACCACCGGTTGCAAGCCGTGCGCGCGGATGAAATGACGGCATTGCGACAGCGCCTGAATGTGGCTGCGGACCGCGCGCACGCGCTCCAGACTGGCGCCCGGCAATGCCAGCAGGTGATGGTTCACCCGCTCGAAATGCTCGCCGATGATGAAGAGGCCGGAATCCGGCATCAGGTGGTGGATGTCGGCGACCCGCCCGGCCACCGAATTCTCGATCGGCATCATCGCCAGCGCCGCGGCCCCGTCGCGCACCGCGGCGAACGCGTCCTCGAAGGCAGGGCAGGGCAAGGTCGTCATAGCCGGAAAGACGCGCCGGCAGGCGAGGTCGCAATAGGCGCCCGGCGCGCCCTGGAATGCGATCGTGCGGGCGGGGTCGGAAGCTTCAGCCATGCACTGCTCTTTTGCTGTTTCTCGACGCCCGCCCTACTGCGTTTGTCGTCCCGGCGAAAGCCGGGACGCACGGTTCTGCCGCTCGTAAAGCGGACAAATGGGTCCCGGCTTTCGCCGGGACGACAAGATTATTGGGCGATTATTCATAGACGCGCATCGGCCATCTGCGCGCGGGCGCGAGCGAGGTCGGCTTGCGTGTCGACCTGAACGCCGAGGCGGGCGGCGTCGATCAGGCTGACCCAGATGCTCATGCCGGCTTCGAGCGCGCGCAATTGCTCGAGCCGCTCGCGCTGTTCGAGCACGCCGCGCGGCAATGCGACAAAGCGGTCGAGCGCGGCGCGGCGATAGGCGTAGAGGCCGACATGCTCGTAACAGGGCCCCTCGCCCCACGGCACCGCGGCCTTCGAGAAATAGAGCGCGCGCGCCGGTCGTGCCGGGTCGGCGAAGCCGGCCGCGACCTTGTTGACGGCGATGTCGGCGAGCGCCGCCCGATCGACGATCGGCGCGGCCAGGGTCGCGATGTCTGCGTCTGTCGCGGCGAGCGTGTCGAGCGCGAGGCGGATCGCGGCCGGGTCGAGCATCGGCATGTCGCCCTGCACATTGATGACCGCGTCATGCCGGCGATCCGGGTCGAGCCGCGAGACCGCGGCATGGATGCGGTCGGAGCCGGTCGGCAAATCCGGGTCGGTCAGCACGGCCTCGCCGCCCTCCCGCGCGATCGCCTCGACGATCGCCGGGTCGCCGCAGGCGACGACGACCGGTCCGATTGCGGCGGCGACCGCGAGCCGCCAGACATGCACGATCATCGGCCGGCCGGCGATGTCGGCGAGCGGCTTGTTCGGCAACCTGGTCGCGGCGAGGCGGGCCGGGATCAAAATGATCGGGTTGGCGACCGGATTGGTGATCGGGGCGGCGGGCACGGAGGGTCCTGGGCTGATGGCAAATCAACGGGGCAGCGACAACATGCCCGGTTCGATCGCCGGCCGGAAGCGCGATAATTTGTTTGAGCCGGCGGCGGGAATCCGTTTTTCTGCCGCCCGCGCCGCGGTCGCCCCGGCAGCAGGGGCCGCGCAACCCAGGGGCAAGCGGGAAAAGGTCGCCGATGCCGTCTTTCGAATGGAACAAGATCATCGCATCGGTGCTGACCGCGATGATCGTCGCGCTGGTCACCGGCATCATGGCGAGCAAGATCGTCAGCCCGACCCGCCTCGAAAAGCCGGTCTATGTGCCGCCCGGCGCCGAGGCCGGCGCCAAGCCCGCCGCCGCGCCGGCGGCGACCGAGGCCGCCAAGCTCGAACCGATCGCGCCGGCGATGGCCAAGGCGGACCCGAAAAAGGGCGAACAGATCGCCAAGGTCTGCCTGACCTGCCATACCTTCAAGAAGGGGGAACCCAACAAGATCGGCCCCAATTTGTTCGGCATCATGGAAGAAAATATAGCCGCCGTGCCGGGCTACCAGTTCTCCTCGGCCCTCGCGGCGCACAAGGGCGATAAATGGGACCCGGAGAAGCTGAACGTGTGGCTGCACAACCCGCAGGATTTCGCGAAAGGCACCAAGATGGCGTTTCCCGGCCTGCCAAAGGTGCAGGACCGGGCCGACGTGATCGCCTTTCTCGAAAGCCTGAAATAGGAGCAGGGTGGCCGACCTCGACGCGTTCCTGACGCTCGCCGCGGCGCTCGCCGACGCGGCGGGGGAGGCGATCCGGCCCCATTTCCGGCGTCCGATCCAGGTTGACGACAAGGCCGATCTGTCGCCGGTCACGGTGGCCGACCGCGCCGCCGAACAGGCGATGCGGCGGCTGATCGCGGCGCGGTTTCCGGGGCACGGCATCATCGGCGAGGAGTACGGGCCGGAGCGCGCAGAGGCCGAATTCGTCTGGGTGCTCGACCCGATCGACGGCACCAAATCCTTCATCTCGGGCGTGCCCTTGTTCGGCACGCTGATCGCGCTGGCGCAGCACGGGCAGCCGATCCTCGGGGTCATCGACCAGCCGATTTCGCGCGAGCGCTGGGTCGGCGCCGCGGTCCGGCCGACGACTTTCAACGGCACGCCGATCCATTGCCGGCCGTGTGCGAGCCTGGCGGCGGCGACCGTCTTCGCCACCACCCCCGACATGTTCCACGGCGATGACGCCGCCGGCTTTGCGCGCGTCGCGGCGGCGGGCAAGCTGGTGCGCTACGGCGCCGATTGCTATGCCTATGGCCTGGTGGCGCACGGCCTGATCGATCTCGTGATCGAGGCGAGCCTCAAACCCTACGATTTCAGCGCGATGGGGCCGATCGTCGCCGGCGCCGGCGGGGTCGCCAGCGACTGGCAGGGCCGGCCGCTGACCCTCGCCTCGGATGGCCGCGTCGTCGTCGCCGGCGACCGCCGCGCGCACGAAGCGGCGCTCGCGCTGTTAGCCGGGTGACACTCGACCGGGAGGGACGATGCGCAGGCTATCGGCATACGCCATCGGCCTGATTCTGATCGTGGCGGCGGGCGCGGCAGCCGCGTTCACCGGAAATTACGGGCTGTCGCTGTTCGGCGAACTGAAATACGGGCCCGACTTCCAGCATTTCGACTACGTCAACCCGAACGCCCCGAAGGGCGGCGCGATGAAATTTGCCGCGATCGGCACCTACGACACCCTCAACCCCTATGTCGTGAAGGGCGTCGCCGCCGCCGGGATCAGCCAGATTTTCGACCCGTTGATGCTCGGTTCGGAGGACGAGCCGAGCAGCGAATATGGGCTGATCGCCGAAAAGGCCGAAATCGCCCCGGACCGGCTGTCGGTCCTCTATACGCTGCGCAAGGAGGCGCGCTTCCATGACGGCTCGCCGATCACGCCCGAGGACGTGGTGTGGACCTTCGACACGCTGCGCACCAAAGGCAACCCGATGTATCGCTCGTATTACGGCGACGTCGAAAAGGTGACGCCCGAAGGCGAGCGCGGCGTGCGCTTTACCTTCAAAAACGCCGACAACCGGGAGTTGCCGGTTATCCTCGGCCAGATGCCGGTGCTGTCGAAGAAATACTGGTCGGGCCGCGACTTTACCAAGACCACGCTCGATCCGCCGCTCGGCAGCGGCCCCTACAAGGTCGATTCGGTCGACCCGGGCCGTTCCATCACCTATCGCCGCGTGGCCGATTACTGGGCGGCCGACCTGCCGGCGCGGCGCGGGCAGAACAACGTCGATGTGATCCGCTATGACTATTACCGCGACGGCACGATTGCCCTGGAAGGGTTGAAGGCCGGCCAGTACGACATCCGCATCGAGAATTCGTCGAAGGCATGGGCGACCGGGTATGACAGCCCGGCCTTAAGAGACGGATTGCTGAAGAAGGAGGAGATCAAGAACGATTTGCCGAGCGGCATGCAGGGCTTCGGCTACAACCTGCGGCGGCCGCTGTTCCAGGACCCGCGGGTGCGCGAGGCGCTCGCCTATGCGTTCGACTTCGAATGGTCGAACAAGAATCTGTTTTATGGCGCCTATACCCGCACCCGCAGCTATTTCGACAATTCCGAACTCGCCGCCACCGGCACGCCGCAGGGCGAGGAGCTGAAGATCCTCGAACCGTTCCGCGGCAAGATCCCGGACGAGGTTTTCACCAAGGAATACGACCCGCCGAAATACGACGCCAAATTCACGATCCGCGATGGCCTGCGCAAGGCCGTCGAGCTGTTGAAGGAAGCCGGCTGGACGTTCAAGAACGAGAAGCTCGTCAACGACAAGACCGGCCAGCCTTTCGAATTCGAGATCCTGCTGGTGCAGCCCGAATTCGAGCGCATCGCGCTGCCCTTCGTGCAAAACCTCAAGCGCATCGGCATTACGGCGCGGGTTCGCACCGTCGATTCGAGCCAGTACCAGAAGCGCATGGACACGTTCGACTACGACATGGCGGTAGTGTCGTTCGGCGAATCGCTGTCGCCGGGCAACGAGCAGCGCGATTATTGGGGGTCGCAGGCAGCCGGCGAGGAAGGCAGCCGCAACGTGCTCGGCATCAAGAACCCGGTGATCGACCAGCTGATCGAGCAGCTGATCAAGTCGCCCAGCCGCGCCAGCCTCGTCGCGCATACCCATGCGCTCGACCGGGTGTTGCAATGGGGGTTCTATCTGATCCCGCATTACCACACCTCGGTGTTTCGCGTGGCGTATTGGAACAAGTTCCGCCGGCCGGAAGTCTCGCCCAAATACGGCATCGGCCTCGACACCTGGTGGGTCGATCCGAAGGCCGAGCAGACCATCGAGGCGAAGAAGAGCGAAGCCCAAAAGGGCGAGGCAAAGAATTGAATTATTGTATGCCTAACG
>DATEKP010000385.1:0-3715 GCA_035277405.1 Allostellaceae bacterium
CTTCGGCCTCCTGCCGTTCTTCGCCGAAGCGGCGCGGCTTCCGGCGGAAGACGCGTTCGGGCTTCATGAACGCAAGGCTCGGGCGGATGGCGCGGCGACGATCGCCGTGCCGATGCTGGCCCATATCGCCAATTTTGACGATTTCGACCCGCTGCGCGCCGAGCCCGATGTCGAACTGGCGTTCGTCCGGCCGGGCCGGCCATTGCCGCGCGACGCGGCGCTCGTCATCCTGCCGGGATCGAAGGCGACCCTCGCCGATCTCGCCTTCCTGCGGCAGGAAGGCTGGGATATCGACCTGTTGGCGCACCGCCGCCAAGGGGGACAAATCCTCGGACTGTGCGGCGGTTTCCAGATGCTCGGGCAGCGCCTTGCCGACCCCGATGGGCATGAGGGGCCGCCGGGCGAGGCCGCCGGGCTCGGGCTGCTCGACATCGCGACGGTGCTCGGCGGCGACAAGCGGCTCGCGGCGGCGGCCGGCGTCGAATGCGCCAGCGGCGCGGCGGTGCGCGGCTACGAGATGCATCTCGGTGTCACCGGCGGGCCCGGTCTCGCATATCCAATGCTCGATCTCGACGGGCGGCCCGACGGCGCCGTCAGTCCCGACGGCAAGGTCGCCGGCTGCTATCTGCACGGCCTATTGGTTAGCGATTCGTTCCGTCGCGGGTTCCTCGCCCGGCTCGGCGCCGCCGCTGGCGATTTCGCCTTCGACGCGGCGATCGACGCCGTGCTCGACGGCTTTGCCGATCATCTCGAACGCCACCTCGATCTCGCGGCGCTGCTCGCCGCGGCTCGCCCGCCGCGGCTCAGCCGGGCGGCCTGACATGCGCCGCCAGCCACGCGCCCAGCACCAGGCCGGCCAGGATCAGGCAGGCCAGCACGTAAACCCGCAGCGCGCGCGCGATATCGCGCGGTGTCGCGGCCGGCGTGCCGTCGCCGAGCCACGGGTCTTCGACTCGCACGCCGGCGTACTGGCGCGGTCCGGCGAGCACGAGACCGAGCGCGCCGGCCATTGCCGCTTCGGGCCAGCCGGCATTGGGCGAATGGTGCTTGCGCCCATCGCGCAGCATGATGCGCAGCGCCCGCCCCGGCGCGGCGTCGCCGGCGAACGTAGCGGCGAGGCCGAGCAGGAGGCCGCTGAGCGGCGCCGGGATCAGGTTCGCCGCGTCGTCGAACCGCGCCGCCGCCCAGCCGAAGGCGCGATAGCGCGGCGTCCGATAGCCGATCATGCTGTCGAGCGTGTTCGCCATCTTGTAGGCGAAGAGGCCGGGCAGCCCCAGCAGCAGATACCAGAAGGCCGGCGCCACGACGCCGTCGCTGTAGTTTTCGGCGAGGCTCTCGATCGCGGCCCGCGCCACGCCGGCGGCATCGAGGCTCGCCGGATCGCGGCCGACGATATGCCTAACCGCCTGCCGCCCGGCCGCGACTCCGCCAGAGCGCAACGCCGTCGCGACCGCCGCGACATGCCCGTAAAGGCTGCTCTGCGCCAAGAGGATGCCGATCAGCACCGCTTCGACTGCGGCACCGGCGAGGCTGAGACGGCCGGCCCACTCGACCGCCCAGCCGATGGCCGCCGCGCCCGCGACCAGCACCACCACGGTGAGGATGCCACGCCCGCGCCGGCGGCGCTCGCTGCGCTGCGGCCGGTTGAGCTTCTTATCGAAAAATGCGACGGCGCGGCCGGCCAGCGCCACCGGATGCGGCACATAGGCGAAAACCGCCGGCATATCGCCGAACGCCGCGTCGATCACGAGGCCTGCGAGCAGCAGCAGAAGGCGGTCGTGCAGCGGGTCGGCGCTCATCGCGCGCGGAGTGTCGGACGCGGCGGCGGCGCAGGCAACACGGCATGCGGGGGGCTTCGAACATGAGCGAGCGCGCGGTGCTGCTGTGCGGCCACGGCAGCCGCGATCGCGAGGCAGTCGCCGAGTTCGAGGCGGCCGCGGCTTCACTGCGCGCGCGGCTCGGCGACCGCGATTTCGCCGCCGGCTATCTCGAATTCGTCCGGCCGACGATCGGCGAGGCCTTGGCGGCGCTTGCCGCGCGCGGCGCCAAGCGGATCGTCGCCGTTCCCGGCATGCTGTTCGCGGCGAGCCACGTCAAGAACGACCTGCCGTGGGAAATCAACAGCTTCATGGCCGACAACCCGGACGTTGAGGTGCGGCTCGCGCGCGACCTTGCGATCGACGCAAAACTGCTCGAAGCAGCCGCCGGACGCATCGAAGCGGCGGCGCCGGGGGAGCGCTCGGACAGCGTATTGGTCGTGGTCGGGCGCGGCACCAACGACCCCGACGCCAACTCGAACATCGCCAAGATCGCGCGCATGCTGTGGGAGGGCATGGGGTTCGGCTGGGCCGAGGTGGCGTTCAGTGGGGTCGCCGAGCCGCGCGTCGATAGCGCGCTCGACCGCGCGAGCCGCCTCGGCTTTCGCCAGATCGTCGTGTTCCCGTATTTCCTGTTCACCGGGGTCCTGGTCAAGCGCATCTACGCCCAGACCGACGCCGCCGCGGCGCGATTTCCGCAGATCGAGTTCCGCAAGGCCAGCTACCTCGGCGACCACGCGCGGGTCATCGACGCCTTCCTCGACCGCCTCGCCGAAGTCGAGGACGGCGATCCCAACATGAACTGCCAGCTCTGCAAATACCGCACCCGCATCGTCGGCTACGAGGCGGCGATCGGCGCGCCGCAGCAGGGCCATCATCATCACGTGCGCGGGGCCGGCGTCGACGCCGATCACCGCCATCCGCACGATCACCCGCACGACCACCCGCATCGGCACGATTGAGCGACGATGGCGGCGCGCTTCGAGCATTACGTGATCGTCGATTGGAGCGCCGCGAGCCGGCCGCGCCAGGGTCGCGACAGCATCTGGATCTGCCATGTCGGGCCGCACGGCGAACGCGTCGACAATCCGCCGACCCGCCATCTCGCGCGGCTGCTTCTCGCCGAGATCCTGGCCGAGGTCACGGCGCGGCGCGAGCGGGCGGTGCTCGGCTTCGATTTCCCGTTCGGCTACCCCGGCGGCTTCGCCGCCCGGCTCGGCCTCGCCGGGCCGCCGTGGCGCGCGGTGTGGGATGAACTCGCCCGGCTCGTCGCGGACGACGAACAGAACGCCAGCAACCGCTTCGCGGTCGCGGCCGAATTCAACCGCCGCGTCTCGGGCGGCCGTTTTCCGTTCTGGGGCTGCCCGGCGGGGCGGCAAACCGAGCATCTCGGGCCGCGCCATCACCACGGCCACATCGACGGCGAGTTGCTGGCGGAACGGCGCCTGATCGACCGCTGGATGGTCGGCGCACAACCGTGCTGGAAGCTCGCCTATACCGGTTCGGTGGGCAGCCAGAGCCTGACCGGCATCCCGGTCGTGCGGGCCTTGCGCGACGACCCGCGCTGGGCCGAGGGCGCGCGGATCTGGCCGTTCGAGACCGGGCTGATATTGCCGGAGGAGCCGCGAATCGTCTTCGCCGAAGTCTGGCCGTCATGGTGGCGGAAACAAATTCGCCCGGCCTACGGCCCGCCGAACGACCGCGCACAGGTGCGCTGCGTCGCCGAGATTTTCGCAGAGCGCGATCGCGCCGGAGGACTGGCGGAGTGGTTCGCCGGCGATCCGGCATTGTCCGAGGAGCAGCGCCGCATCGTCGAAAGCGAAGAAGCATGGACGCTCGGGGTGACCGCACAACGAAAGCTGCCCATAAAATCTCCCTCTCCCCCACTGGGGGAGAGG
>DATEKP010000386.1:0-2273 GCA_035277405.1 Allostellaceae bacterium
GAGCGCAAAAAGCGCTTCTCGCGCAGCCGGTCCTGCGCGATCTCGACGATCTCCGGGCGCGGGTGCAGCGGCCGCCGCGCGGCGACGAACCGCATCGTCTCGGCCGGGACGTTCTCGAATTCGCAGGTCGCGACGTCGATCGCCGCGGCGAAGCGCTCGATCGCCGTCATGTCGTCGAACGCGCTGATCGTCGCGGCGGCCGCCACCTGCGCCGCCGGCGCGTCCCGCTCTTCGGCGAAGATGTGCGTGCGGTAGCCAAGCCGGGCGGCGGCCATCGCCGTCATGCGGCCAAGCTGGCCGCCGCCGAGAATACCGATCGTGCTGCCGGGCGGCAGCATCAGCGGGAACCGCCGGCTTCCGCCGGGCGTTCGGCGACGGCTGCGGTCTGCGCCTTCCGCCAGCCCGCCAGCGCTGCGGCGGCGGCCGGATCGGAGAGGCCGAGAATGGCGGCGGCGAAGAGCGCCGCGTTGACCGCGCCGGCCTGGCCGATCGCGAACGTCGCGACCGGCACGCCGGCCGGCATCTGCACGATCGACAACAGGCTGTCGAGACCTTTCAGCGCGCGGCTCTCGACCGGCACGCCGAGCACCGGCACCGCGGTCAGCGCCGCGATCATGCCGGGCAGGTGCGCGGCGCCGCCGGCGCCGGCGATGATCGCCTTCAACCCCCGCGCTTCGGCGCCGCGCGCATAGCTGTAGAGCCGCTCGGGGGTGCGGTGGGCCGAGACGATGCGGGCCTCATGGGCGATGCCGAGCTTGTCGAGCGTCTCGGCGGCGTGCTGCATGGTCTGCCAATCCGAGGCGCTGCCCATGATGATGCCGATCGCACAGCCCGCCTCGCTCATCTCGCCCCATCCGGTTGACCTCGCGCGGCCGATTATAGAAACGGCACCCGCGCCCACAAGCGCGCCGCCGCTGCGCCGCTGCGCTAAAATTGCCTCGAATGCCCGCCAAATTTGTTTCGAAAAAGTCAGGCGTCGATTGTAGAACGAAGGTATCCGCCGGCTTTACCCTTCCGCCGCACCATTTTGGGGAATCGTCCACGTGCCTGGGCGTGTTTCAAAGCCGGCCCCAATCGCCACCGAGCATGGCCGCGAGCCGCCGCGCCGCATCGCGCCGGCCGCCGCGGAACCTAACGGGCCGGCGGCCCCTTCGGAATTGCGTCAGGAAATCACGGCGCTGACCGCCGAATGCAACCGGCTGCGCGAAGACCTCGTCAAGGCGCGCGGCAGAATCGCGACGCTCGAACGCCTGGCCGACGAGGACGCACTGACCCCGGTGGCGAATCGCCGCGCCTTTGTGCGCCAACTCGGCCGCATGATCGCGTTCAGCCACCGCTACGGCGTGCCGGCGAGCCTCGTTTATTTCGACGTCAACAACATGAAGCAGATCAACGACGAGCACGGCCATCTAGCGGGTGACGCGGCGCTGCGCCACGTCGCCGGCGTGCTGCGCGACCACATCCGGTCGAGCGACGTGGTCGGCCGGTTGGGCGGCGACGAGTTCGGCGTCGTGCTGGCGCAGACCGACGAGGACCAGGCGCACCACAAGGCCGCTGCGCTGGCCGCGGCGATCAGCCGAAACCCGCTGCGCTGGGGCGAGGTCGATGTGCCGGTCTCGGCCGCTTACGGCATTCGCGCGTTCGCCGAGACCGACGACCCGAAACGGGCGATCGACGCCGCGGATCGGGCGATGTACGCGCAGAAGCGCGCGACGCTGCACGGCGATGCCTGAGCAACGCCGGCCGCTCACGCGATGATATCGGGAAGCAGCTCGCTCTCGATCTTCGAGATCTGGTCCTTCAGCAGCAGCTTGCGTTTTTTGAGGCGTTGCAGCTGCAGCTGATCGAACGGGCCGCGCTCGATGATGCGCGCGATCACATCGTCGAGGTCGCGGTGCTCGGTCTTCAACGCGGCAAGCTTTGCCCTGAGGGCTTCGACGTCGAGGTCCATTTCGCGCGGTGGACGGCATCCGGCGGGATGCACATGCCTCTTTCCCGGCGGGAATATAGCATGTACGGCGCCGATTTCATCGGCCGGCGATGATGGGGCCAACCAACGCTCGGCGCGATGCCGACGCAGGCGAGGCGTTCTGGCGGTTTTCGCTGGCGCTTTATGCCCGGCCGGGTGTTGCCGAGGCGCTGATCGCGCTGCAGGACCGCGCCGGCCGCGATGTCAATCTGATGCTGTTTGCGCTGTGGTTCGGTGCGGTGCGCGGCCGGCGGCTCGATGCGGCCCGTCTCGCCGCGGCCGCGGCCGGTCTGCCAGTTGTCCT
>DATEKP010000387.1:0-10593 GCA_035277405.1 Allostellaceae bacterium
GCCAGCCGGCAATGCCGAGGCGGCGGCAATTCGACGCGCCACGCGCTCTGCTGCAACAGATCGGGGCCGGCCAGCACGCGCAACGCCAGTTCGAGGTCCTCGGCGTGCCGCGCCATCGGGCCGACCACTGAGATATCGGTCGGGGTCAGCGCCCCTTTTGCCGAATGACCGCGCGGCGGAATTAGGCCCCAGCTCGGCTTGTGGCCGTAGACCCCGCAATAATGGGCCGGGTTGCGCAAAGAACCGGCGATGTCGCTGCCGGCACCGAGCGCCGAGAGACCGGCGGCGAGCGCTGCCGCCTCGCCGCCCGATGAGCCGCCGGGGCCGCGCGCCTTGTCCCACGGGTTGTTCGTGGTGCCGTAGACGTCGTTGTAGCTCTGCGAATCCTGCAGCATCAGCGGCACGTTGGTCTTGCCGTAGATGACGGCGCCGGCGTTAAGCAGGCGCTCGACGACGACGGCATTGCCGCTCGCGATATTGTTCTTCCACGCGGGATTGCCCCAGGTGCTCGGCAGCCCCGCGACATCGAACGATTCCTTGACCGTCATCGGCACGCCGTGCAGCGGTCCCCAGATGTCGCCGCGGGCGAGCGCGGCGTCGGCGGCGCTGGCGCGCTCGCGCGCCTGGTCGATCTGCCAGGCGACGACGGCGTTGATCCCCGGGTTGTGGCGCTCGGCTCGAGCGAGATAGAGGTCGAGCAGTTCGAGGCAGCCGACCCGCCGGTCGCGAATTTCGCCGGCCAGCCGGGTCGCCGAAAGAAAAGCGTGCTCGTCCATCGCTCGCTCCTTTGCTGGCCCTAGAGAGGCTGTCATTGCGAGCGCAGCGAAGCAATCTCGATTGACAAGCTCTGGGCCGAACGAGATTGCTTCGTCGCTACGCTCCTCGCAATGACGGTTCGGAACGCGGGATGCTGGAGGCGGGGACTTCCTGGGTTGCGACCGTCGGCGCGGTTTATGCGCTCTTGCTCGCGACCTATTGGGCAAGCTGCCTCGTCGTCGGCCGGCTCAGCCGGCGTCTCGGCGCGGCGAAAATCCAGCCGCGCGCGACGTCCACGGCGCTGATCCGGCGCGACCGTTGGCAAAGCCTGCGGTCGCTGATGGCGATCGCGGCGCTGTTCGGCACCGGGCACTGGCTCTACACCGAATGGGGCTGGGGCCTCGCGCCGCTGCACGGCGTGCTCGGCACGGCGCTGTCGATCCTCGCCTCGCTCATTGTGTTCGACACTTGGTTCTACTGGCTGCACCGGCTGATCCACACCCGGCCGCTCTATCGCCGGGTGCATCGCTGGCATCACCTGACCATGACCCCGGTCGCCTGGTCCAACAACAGCGACCGGCTGCTCGACAATCTGTTCCTGCAATCCTACTGGCTGGTCGCGCATTTTCTGGTGCCGGCCGCACCCGCCGTGCTGCTGGCGCACAAGCTCTACGATCAGGTCACCGGTGTTGTCGGCCACAGCGGTTACGAGCATGGCGGCATGTGGTGCCGGCCGCCGTCGCCGCTGGTCGGCGTCACCCATCACGACCAGCACCACCGCTACTTCCGCTGCAATTACGCGACCCACTTCACGCTGTGGGACCGCCTGATGGGGACCTTGCACCCCGGGCACGACGCCGAACTGCGGCGCAACCTTGCGGCGACCGCGGCGGCACGAAGTCGCGGTGAAAATTAAAGGTTGTCGTCGCTGCGCAAGCAGGGACCCGCTCGTCAGCGCTCGCGCCGCGGGCCGGTGGGTGCCGGCTTTCCCCACGGATCAAGTCCGTGGGCTGAAGGCCCACGGGACGACAATTTGATTGAACGAATCTCCGGTTAATTCTAGGCCGTCAGCACTTCGAGGACGTGGCCGTTGGGGTCCTCGAAATAGAAGCCGCGGCCGCCATTGCGATGGTTGATCTGCATGTCGGCGCGCGAGCGCGGGCCGCTGCCGTAGGCGATGCCCGCATCCTTGACGCGCGCGAAGATCGCGTCGAATTCGGCGTCGCCGATGCGGAACGCGTAATGGTGCGGCTCGAACTGGCCGCGCTCGTCGAAATCGAGGGTCAGCGCCTCGTTGACCTTGACCGGCGCGAAATGCGAGTGCGGCCCGTTGTATTCGAGGCCGAAAATCCGCGCGAAAAACCGCGCCGAAGCGACCTTGTCATTGGCCGGGACGATCGTGTGGTCGAGAACGATAGCCATCGGAGCCTCCTGCCGCCCCATGTTGAGGGGAGCGCGTCGCCATTGCAGCGGCAGCGCCTCCATCAACATGGGGCGGATCGACGCATCATGGGAGTCCTACGAGACAAAACCGGGCTGCAATGCCTGTCGCGCGTCCTTCGAGACGCGCCCTTTCGGGCGCTCCTCAGGATGAGGAAGCCTTTAATGGAATTAAGGAAACCGTCATCCTGAGGAGGCCGCGAAGCGGCCGTCTCGAAGGACGCTCCAGCGTTTGTCCGAGGCGATCTGCTCTATTTCGTCACGACCGGCTGACGGGTGCCCTTCGGCGCCGCCGATCCGCCGATCATTGCGGTTTCGATGCCGGGTGTCGTCAGCAGCGGCTGCAATTCCGGCTGCAGCACCTTCAGCAGCTGCACCGCGAGCGCGCTGGTAAAATGGAAGTGCGCGGCGTCCTCTCCCGGCACGTAGGCGGTGACCGTGCCGAAAAAGCGGTCGCCGAGGAAGAACACGAAGGTCGCGGTGCGGTCCACGACGCGCGAGGAGATGATGCCGCCACCGCGCGCGAAGCGGTCGAAGCGGTTGTCGCCGGTGCCGGTCTTGCCGCCGACCGGCAGCGGACTGCCGTCGGAAGCGGTGTAGGCGCCGCGCAGCCGCGCGGCGGTGCCGTTGGCGACGACGCCCATCAGCGCCGTCCTGACGGTGCGCGCGACCTCGCGCGGCATGACGCGCTCGGCGCCTTTCGCCGGCGACAGGTTGGTCGCGTAAGGCGTGTCGGCTGCAAAGCTCAGCCGTTCGATCGCGACGGTGGGCACCCGCACGCCGTCATGCTCGATGATGCCCATCAATTGGGCGAGCGCGTCCGGGCGGTCGCCCGAAGCGCCGATAGCGGTGCCGAGCGAGGGCACCAGATGGCCGAACGGATAGCCGAGCGCGCGCCAGTTCTGCAGGATCTGCGCGAAGGCGTCCTGCTCGAGCAGGATCTTGATTCGCACATCCTGCTTCTGCGTGCTGCCGTTGAACAGCCAGCCGTAAACGTCGCGGCGCACCTCGGCGCTGTCATGCACGACCGCGTCCCACGACGCGCCGGGGTGCGCCTGCAGATAGCGCACGAGCCACAATTCGAGCGGGTGGATGCCGGAGACGTAGCCCCGGTCGGCGAGGTTCAGCTTTTGCGGCGAATAGCCGAGGAAGAGGTCCCACAGCTCCCTCTCGCCGATCGCCTCGTGCGGCAGGTGCGCGGTCAGAAAGGCCTGCAGCTCTGCGAGACGGGCGTCGGGATGCACCGACAGGAATACTGTCGCCAGCCGCTTCGGTTGCGGCGAGGTGCGGCGCGCCAACAGGTCGAGCGCCTGGGCGCCGTTCAGCCCCTTGTAGTCGGCGTAGAAGCGATGCAGGAAGCGGCGGCTGTCGGCATCGACAAAGCGCCGCAGATAGGCCTGGCGCTGCGGGTCATCGGGGTTGCCGAGCAGCTGCTTTACGTCCACCCCGCTCGCCGCCGTGTAATAGCCGACGATGTCGTGCAAGAGGCGGATGAAAGCGAGGTTGATCGAGTGCTGGAAGGCGACCTCGACGGTCGGCCGCTCGTAATTTTCCGACGATTCGAAATTGCCGAAGCTCTGCGTGCCGCCGCCGGTGAAGAAGGTCGCCGGCCCCGCCGAATAGGTGCGCTGCATCGCCGCGTCGAGCATCGGCTGCAGGCTGCGGTCATGCGCGCGCGCAAGGTAGGAGGCGGCCCAGCCGGTCAACGGGTCGGGCGGCGCGGCAGCGATGCGGTTGAGCTCGCGCGCCGGCGTGTCGGCAAAGCGGTGCTGCAGCCCGGCCAGGATGTCGAGATACGTGATCAGGGTGCGCAATTTGGCGGTCGAGCCGAGCATCAGCTTGGCGCCGGAATTGATGTCGAACGGCTTGTTCAGGCTGTCGGCATGGACGCGCACGTAATTGCGCTCGGCGCCGCGCTCGTAGAGCACGAAGCTCCAGGTAACCTTGGCCGGGTCGCCGCCGCCGAGCAGCTGCTTGCCGACCATGCCGTGGGTCCGCAGGAATTTCGGGTCGGAGAGCTGCTGCAGCACCGCCGTGACGCGCGCCTGGGCGGCGGTGTCGACCGCGGTTTCGATGCTCAGGTCGAGGCGGTCGAGGCCATAGAGGTCGGACAGGCCGAGCATCCCGACCAGCTTGTTGCGGACGTCCTCGGTCGCCTTCTGGCGCACGTAGGAGACCGCGGCGAGCGGCGGCGGCGCCGTACGGAACTGCAAGCGCGCGCGCAATGCCGCATCGCGCAGCGCCGGGGCGATGATGCCGGCATCGCACAGCATGTGCAGATAGCGGTTGGTCAGCGCCGCCAGCGCCTCGCGGCCCTGGGTCAGGTAGTAGCTCGGGCGCCGCTCCGACAATAGGAGGCTCAGCACCTGCCGGTAAACCAGGCCCTGGCGCGCCTGCTCGGCGGCGTTGCGCGGGCGTGCGTCGAGGATTTTCGATGCTGCGTGGTAGTCGGTGCCGAACCAGATCCACAGTGCCTCGGGCACGCCGATGACCTCGCCGTAGCCCGGCATCGAGCTGAGCGGCGTCGAGTTCAGGTAGGTGGTGACGATCTCCCGGCGCCGCTTCAGCGTGTCCGGGCCGTCCATGTAGGCGCGCGCCGAAGCAGTCGCCATCTGCCGCAATTTGTCGAACACGCCCGAGGTCTGGCCGCGCGGCGAATGGCGGAATTTCTCAATCTGCGTCGCCAGCGTGCTGCCGCCGCCTTCGTGCAGATGCGGCACCACGAGCCGGCCGATGCGCCCGGCCGCCGCCAGCCCGAAGCGCTTCCATTCGATTGCCGGGTTGCGCTCGGGATGGTCGGGGTCGAACAGGTATTTGTCCTCGATGAAGGTCAGGCTGTCGGTGATCAAGGGCGGGATGGCGGCATAATCCGGGTAGACCCATTGCGGGAATTTGACGCCGTACAGCTGGTTCCCGCTGCGGTCGAAAATCTTCAGCCCGGCCTGGTCCTTTTCCCGATAGATCGGAAACCCGCCGCTCTGCACGAAACGCACGAGGCCGGGCGACCAGCGCGCCTCGCTGTCGACGGCGTAACGATGGGCGACCAATGATGCGGTGAACGCCGGCAGGGCATGGTAGCCGAGCCGCTCGTCGTAGGGCCCGGCCTTGGGAAAGACGATCGTGTCGCTCGGCCCCTCGCGCAGCGCGAAGCTCATGCCGCGGTCGAGCGCCGTGAACAGCCGCGCTTGCAACTGCGAGGTCTGCATCTCGTCGAACGCGGCCCAGCCGGCCAGCACCGCGCAGCCGGCGAGGCTCAGCCAGCCGAAGATCGCGACGAGCCGGGGCAGGCGCCGCCACAACTCGGCCGCCAGCGCCTCGGCGAGCCAGCCGAGCGCCGGCAGCACCCGCGACCAGAGAAACCGCGCGAGGGCGCATGTCAGCCGCCACCCATGCCGCAGCAGCCATCGGCCGCCGATGGCAACCACCGGCGCCACATAGACCCGGACCAGGCGGGCCGAGCTTCGCGTCAGCCGCCAGCCGATCGGGGCCGTGGCGGCGGCGAGCGTGCGCAGCCATGCGTAGATCGACAATGCAAGGAGCGCCGCACGGCCCAGCACGGCCGCCGCCCAGGCGCGATAGGGTCCGCCATCGGGAGGGGCCTCGTCGCCGCGACGCGGCGCGTTGAAACGCGCCAGCCGTTCCCATACCGTGTCGGATATGGCCATGCTTGTCGCTCTTCCCCGCAGAGACACCCTGGACCGGCGCCGCGGCGTGCCGAAGGCACCCCGTCGGGAAGCGAGAACCGCTCCGGAGCAGAGAACGCTCCGCACTTGGCGAGCGATCCTTGCCCCGTTATCCAGAGATAGGGGGTGCAGCCGCAGGTTTCATCGGCCCGCGTGGCCCGCCTGCTCCAAACAAACCGCATTGCAAACCGCGACAAGGCCGGGCGCGTGAGGGTCGGCATCGTCTCCGACATTCACTGCAATGCGGCGGGCCTGGAGAAGTCTCTTGCGATGATGGGCGAGGTGGACGAACTCGTCTGCCTCGGCGACAGCATTTACGAATATCGCTTCTCGAACGAGGTGGTGCAGCGCCTTAAGGAACGCCGCGCCCACGTCATTCTCGGCAACCACGAGGAATGCTTTTTCGGGCCGCTCGGCGCCCGCGCGCGCGGGCGGCCCGGCATCGACCCGGCGCTCGCCGATTGGTTGGCGGCGCGCCCGCACCGGCAGACGCTGACGCTCGGCGGCAAGCGGCTCCTCCTGGTGCACTCGACCCCGTGGGAGCCGCGCGGCGCCTATGTCCATCCCGAGAATGCGGAACTCGCCCGCTTCGCCGAGGCCGATGCGGATTTCGTGCTCTACGGCCACACCCATCGGCAGGTGGTGCGGCGGATCGGGCCTGTGCTGGTGATCAACCCCGGCTCGGCCGGCGACGCCCGCGACAGCCGCAACGATTGGCAGTTGTCCTGCGCCGTGCTCGATACCGCGAGCGAGGAGGTGACGTTGTTCGATTTTGCCGACCCGCAACGCGCATGAAGGTCCGCTATTTCGAGGACTACCCGCCCGGCGCCGTCTTCACCGCCGGTTCGATCGAAGTCAGTGAGGCCGAGATCATCGAGTTCGCCAGCAGATACGACCCGCAGGCGATGCACACCGACCCCGAGGCGGCGGCGCGCGGCCGGTTCGGCGGCCTGATCGCCAGCGGCTGGCACACCGGCGCCATGATGATGCGGCTCTTCGCGGACAATTTCCTGTCGCCGGCCTCCAGCATCGCCTCGCCCGGCCTCGACGAGTTGCGCTGGCTGAAGCCGGTGCGGCCGGGCGATATGTTGAGCTTGCGCGTGACGATCCTCGCGGCGCGGCGCTCCGCCACCCGGCCCGATCAGGGCATCATCCGCAGCTTCGTCGAGGTCTTGAACCAGCGCGGCGAGACGGTGATGAGCCTGAAGCCGACCAGCTTCATACGCTGCCGCCCGAGCAGTTCTTGATCAGCTTGCCGCGCCACGTCGATTTGCCGCAAAGTTCGTCGCGACCGATCGAGTCGGGAGGGCTGCCATGCCGGCGTATGTGCTAGGCGAGATTCGCACCGACGATCCCGTCACGCTCGCCAGGCTGACCGAGACCTACGTCCCGCCGGCGCTCGCGAGCATCGCCGCATATGGCGGCCGCTTGATCGCCGGCGGCCAGCCCGAGATGCTCGACGGAAGTCCCACCCCGGCGCGGGCGGTCGTCATCGAATTTCCCGACGCCGGTGCCGCTCGGCGCTGGTACCGCTCTCCCGAATACCAGGGGGTCATTAATTTGCGACTCTCCTCCGCTGACGGCCGAGTTCTCCTTCTCGATGGGGCGCAATAGCCAACATGCCCGAGACCGACAACATCATCGTCGATACCGCGACCCGCATTTTCATGGATTTGTGCGAGCCGCAGACGATCAACGCGGCCGAAGAGGGGAAATGGCCCGAGGCGTTGTGGCAGGCGCTTGAGGAATCCGGCCTGCCGCTGACCTGGGTGCCCGAGGAGTTCGGCGGCGCCGGCGCCGACATCATCGACGGGTTTGCCGTACTGCGCGTCGCCGGCCGCTTCGCCGCGCCGGTGCCGCTGGCCGAGACATTGCTCGCCGGCTGGCTCCTGGCGCAGGCCGGGATCGAGGCGCCGACGGGGCCGATGACGATCGCCCCGGTTTATGAAGACGGCCATATCGAGCTGACCGACCACACCTTGCGCGGCCGCGCACGGCATGTGCCGTTCGCCCGCCATGCCCAGCACATCGCCGTCCTCGCCTACCAGGCGGGCAATCCCGTCATCGCGCTGGTGCCGACCGCCGGGGTAACGATTCGCCCCGGCACCGGCCTCGCCGGCGAACCGCAGGACACCGTTTCGTTCGACGGCGCCGCGGTCGCCGCCGTCGGCGCCGCGCCCGATCTCGGCACCCTCGCCGTCGTCGAGCTCGGCGCCGCGGCCAGAGCGCAGCAGATGGCGGGCGCTCTCGAACACATCCTCGACCAGTCGGTGCAATGGTCACTCGACCGCGTGCAGTTCGGCCGGCCGATTGCCAAGTTCCAGGCCGTACAGCACAACCTCGCGACATTGGCCGGCGAGGTCGCCGCCGCCGGCGCCGCCGCGGATGCCGCCGCCGAGGCGATCGCGACGCGCGGCATCGGCGACGAACTGGCGGCGGCCGAGGTCGCCATCGCAAAGGTGCGGGTCGGCGAGGCGGCGACGGCCGGCGCGGCGATCGCGCATCAGGTGCATGGCGCGATGGGCTTCACCTATGAGCATTCGCTGCATCACGCGACGCGCCGCCTGTGGGCGTGGCGCGAGGAATTCGGCAACGAGACGCATTGGGCGACGCAGCTCGGCCACATGGTCGCCGCGCGCGGCGCCGACGCCTTGTGGCCGTTCCTAACCGAAGGTTCGTGAGCACAGGTTACCTTCAAAGGCCCTCCCCCTCGATGGGGGAGGGTTGGGAGGGGGTGATCGCGCCGTCTGCGATCGCCGCGTCACGCGGCAAGGTCACCCCCACCCCCGCCCTGCCCCTTCGAGGGGGAGGGAGCGCATAAAAGGTTGTGAGGCGTCGATGGCCTATAATTTCCATTTCGACCCGGTCGAGCTGCCGCCCGAAGCCAAGGCATTGCGGCAGGAGGTGCGCGAATTCCTCCGGCGGGAGATCGATGCCGGCACGTTCAGTCCGCACAGCGAGCGCAGCTCGTTCGCCGCCGCCAAGGCGTTCGCCCGCAAGGTCGGCGAGCGCGGCTGGATCGGCATGACCTGGCCGAAACAGTATGGCGGCCACGAGCGCTCGCATCTCGAACGCTATGTCGTGACCGAGGAGATGCTGGCGCACCGCGCGCCGACCCGCTCCTATTCGACGGCCGACCGGCAGTCGGGGCCGATGATCCTGCGCTACGGCCAGGAGGAGGTCAGGCGCTCGTTCCTGCCGCGCATCGCCTCGGGCGAACTGTGCTTCTGCATCGGCCTCTCTGAGCCCAATTCCGGCTCCGACGTGTTCGCCGCATCGACCCGCGCGACCAGAACCGACGGCGGCTGGCTGGTCAACGGCCGCAAGATCTGGACCTCGAACGCACACAATTCCGACTATATGATCGCGCTGTTGCGCACCTCGCCGCCGACCAAGGAAAACCGCCGGTACGGCCTGACCCAGTTCCTGATCGACTGCCGCTCGCCCGGCATCACGATCCGCCCGATCGTCAACCTGACCGGCCAGCACGATTTCAACGAAATCTTCTTCGACGACGTGTTCGTGCCGGACCTGCACCTGATCGGCGAAGTCGATATGGCGTGGAAGCAGGCCTCGGACGAGCTCGCCTACGAGCGCAGCGGCCCCGACCGTTGGCTCGAAACCTTCCCGGCCTTGGTCGAACTGGTGCGCCGCGCCGGCGCCGAGCCGAGCGAGCGCTTGGCCGAGGGGCTGGGCCGCGAGGTGGCGCACCTGGCGACCCTGCGCCGCATGTCGACCAGCGTCGCCGGCATGCTGCAGGCCGGCAAGACGCCGGCCGTCGAGGCCGCAATCGTCAAGGACCTCGGCACCAACTGGGAGCAGGCTCTGCCCAACCGCGTGCGCCTCCTGGCGCCGCCGACCGGCGATTCGACTCCGGAAACCAACGACGACCGGTTCGAGGAGGCGCTGCGCTTCACGACGCTGATCGCGCCGAAGCTGACGATCCAGGGCGGGACGCGCGAGGTGCTGCGCGGCATTATCGCCCGCGGCCTGGGGTTGCGGTAGCACACTCGTCGAACTGGCCGGCAACGGGCAACCTCTCGATCGGAGGAGCCAATGAAAAACGGTATCGGGCGTCAGGCAGCAGCCGAATTCTTCGGGACGTTCTGGCTCGTTTTCGGCGGCTGTGGCGCTGCGGTTCTAGCCGCCGCCTTTCCCGGCTTGGGAATCGGCTTTGTCGGCGTGTCGTTGGCCTTTGGGCTGACGGTATTGACGATGGTCTATGCGGTCGGCCACATCTCCGGCGGGCATTTCAACCCCGCCGTGACTTGCGGCCTGTGGGCCGCCGGCCGCTGCGAATTCCGGCAGGTTGTTCCTTACATCCTTGCCCAAGTCATCGGCGCCATTCTCGCCGCCGGCGCCCTGTGGATCATCGCCTCGGGGAAGCCCGGTTGGGTCCCGGGCAGCTTTGCGGCCAACGGGTACGGCGACCTCAGCCCGGGGAATTACGGTCTCGTTGCCTGTTTTCTGACCGAGGTCCTGATGACTTTCTTTTTTCTGTTCGTCATCATCGGGGCGACCGCGAGGGCGGCACCTGTTGGGTTTGCCGGGATCGCGATCGGCCTGGCGCTGACATTGATTCATCTGGTCTCGATCCCGGTCACCAACACCTCGGTCAACCCCGCGCGCAGCAGCGGGCCGGCACTGTTTGCCGGCGGCGGGCATATCGGCCAGCTCTGGCTGTTCTGGGTGGCCCCGATCATCGGCGCCGTCA
>DATEKP010000388.1:0-6902 GCA_035277405.1 Allostellaceae bacterium
TCGCCGAAGCCGACCTGCACGAAGCCCTGGGTGCGCGCAAGTTTGAGAGCGAGGTCGCGATGCGCACCAGCATCCCGGGCGTCGCGACGGGCCTCGCCTGGACGCCGGTCGGCGGCGACATCCTGTTTATCGAGGCGACGCGCACCCCCGGCAGCGGCCGGCTGATCCTGACCGGCCAGCTCGGCGAGGTCATGCGCGAGAGCGCGCAGGCGGCGCTGTCCCTGGTCAAGGGCAAGGCGGCGGCGTTCGGCATCGACGCTACGGTGTTCGACGGCAGCGACATCCACATCCACGTGCCGGCCGGCGCGATCCCGAAGGATGGCCCCTCTGCCGGGGTGGCAATGTTCACCGCGCTGGTCTCGCTGTTGACCGGCCGAACGGTCCGCGAAGACACCGCGATGACCGGCGAGATCAGCCTGCGCGGCCTCGTATTGCCGGTCGGCGGCATCAAGGAAAAGGTCGTGGCGGCGGCCCGCGCCGGCCTCGGCGCGGTGATCCTGCCGTCGCGCAATCGCAAGGATTACGAGGAGATCCCGGAGAGCGCCCGCAATACGCTGAGCTTCACCTGGGCCGAGCGGGTCGAGGAGGTGATCGCGGCGGCGCTTGCGCCCGCCGGGGCGGCGCCGGAAGCGCTCGATCCTGCGGCCGAATAGCTGTGCGCCGCAATCACACGAAGGCGTGCACGATCTCGCGGTACGGCCGCTCCTCGATAAAATGGCGCTCGCGCGTCGCCTGCTCGATGTGGAAGAAGACCTGGACGACCATCACCATGTTGACCGTTTCGCCGTCTTCGGACAGCGGCAGGAACAGCACCTTGGTGTGGCGCTCGGGGCGCCGCGGCCGCGCCATGAACAGGCATTCGGAATAGAGCGGCCGGCGGGCGCCGACGCATTTGTCGTACAGCGCCAGCACATGCGCCTTGTATTCCGGGCCGGGCAACACCTCGTCGAGATAGCGGCCGGTGGCGTTGATGCCGTGCTCGAGCGCATTGCCGGTGCCGATCAGGCGATAGCGGTAGCGCCCGCCCGGCAATACATCGACGAGCATCACGTCGGGCAGCAGCTTCGGGATGTCGATCGGGTCGATGTCGCCGCGCGGCGGCATCTTCCGCCCCGCCGCCTGGCGCCGCCAATAATCGAGCGCGTCGCGCAACCGCCAGTCGCCGATCGGCGAGGCATCGGCCTTGTCGGCCCGCTCTCGTTCCATGGCCGCCCGGTCGGCCCCCGCAACGTGCTCCGGCGCCCGCATGTCTGATCGATCCCGCTGAGCCGGAGGCGATTTTCGTGCAACGGGGTAAAGAATTGATTGCGCGCAACGAGCGGTTGCCGGAGCGCCGGTCAGGTTTCGAGCCGCATCCCCTTCTGCACGCCGGGCCGCGCGCCGACGCGATCGCCCCAGGCCTGCAGGCGCCGCAGGCCGGCGTTGTCGGGCAGCGCCTTGCGCCCGGCGTAGATCGGGTAAAGCGCGAGATCGGCGGCGGTGATCTCGGCCCCGGTTAGATAGGGCATTTCGGCAAGCTGCTCGTCGGCGAACCGCCACAGGTTGACGAAGCGGTCCTCGTAAAACCGGATCGCAGAATCCGGCACCTTCTCAGGCATGCGCGCGCCGAGGAAGAAGATCGTCTGGTTGACGGACGCGTAATCGGCGGCGCCCTCCGCATACCATTGATAGAGCCGCACCCGCTCCACCGGATCGGCCGGCAGGAACTTGCCGACCTTCTCGCATAGATAGAGCATGATCGCCCAGGACTGGGTTACGGTCAGCGGCTTGCCGCCCGGACCGTCGGGGTCGATCAGCGTCGGGATGCGGCCGGTCGGGTTGAGCTTCAGGTAATCGGGCTGTTTCTGGTCGCGTTGCCCGAGGTTCAGGACGTGGATGTTGCAGGCGACGCCGCATTCGTTGACCGCGATCGCCGCGCGCTGCCCGTTGCCGGTACCGGCGGTGTAAAGCTCCATCATGATCGTCCTCCTGCGCTGGTCTCTCGTTTATCGCACCGGCTGAATCTTCGCCTTCACGGCCGAGCCTGACGGACCTTCGGCCTTGGCAAGCGCTGCCGCCAGCTCCGGCCGCGGCCAGGGCGAGCCGGCGGCGTCTTCATAGGCGCGGCAGGCCTGCAGCACGCCGAGATCGCCCCATAGCGGCCCGGTCACCATCAGCCCGATCGGCAGGCCGTCGACGAGACCGCACGGGATCGAGGCCGACGGGTTCTTGGTTAGGTTGAACGGATAGGTATAGGGCATCCAGTCCGGGAAATTGTTCGGATTGGGCAGGCCGTCGTCGCGCGGATCGGCATAAGCGGCCGGGATCGGCATCGCCGGCGACAGCAAGAGGTCGTAGCGCTCGAAAAACTGCCGCAGCGCGGCGCCGAGCGCGGCGCGCTTGACGACCGCATCGAGATATTGCTCCTGCGTCACGGCCTCCCCAGCCCGGCAGGCGGCGACGAGGCCAGGGTCCATGACCGCGATCTGCTGCGGGGTCATCGCGCGCAGCAGGGCCCAGAACCCGGCAAGCGCCAGCGTCTCGAAGATCGGCTTGGGCGACTCGCGGAACGGGTCGGCCGGTTCAACATTCGCGCCTAGCCCGCCGAACACGCGCGCCGCACCTTCGACCGCCGCTCGAACAGCCGGCACCGGCTCGGCGTAACCGAGGGTCGGCGACAGCGCGACCCGCTTCCCCTTCAGCGACCCTTCGCGGACCCGCTCGCGATAGGCGATGCCGTCATCCGGCAGGCTGCTCCAGTCGCGCGCATCCGGCCCCTTCATCGCGTCGAGCATCAAGGCAGCGTCGGCGACCGTGCGCGCCATCGGCCCGACATGCGAGACGTCGCCGAACGCCGACGGCGGATAGACGGCCACCCGGCCGAAGGTCGGCTTCAGCCCGAACACGCCGCTGAATGCCGCCGGGATGCGGATCGAGCCGCCGGCGTCGGTGCCGACCGCGAGCGGGCAGATGCCGGCCGCCAGGGAGGCGGCGCTGCCGCCGCTGCTGCCGCCCGGCGTGCGCTCCAGGTTCCACGGGTTGCGGGTGATGCCGCAGAGCGGCGAGTCGGTCACCGCCTTCCAGCCGAATTCCGGGGTCGTCGTTTTGCCGAAAAACAGCGCGCCCGCGTCGCGGAGCCGTGCCGTCGCCGGCGAATCCTCGCGCCACTGCTGGTTCGGGTCGATCGTCTTCGAGCCGAGCAGGCGCGGCCAGCCGCGCGTCAAGAGCGTGTCCTTGATCGCCGCCGGGATGCCGTCGAGGAGGCCCTGCGGCGCGCCCTTCCGCCAGCGCGCTTCGGAGGCGCGGGCTGCTATCATCGCGCTTTCCGGGTCGTAGCAGACGAAGGCGTTGAGCGCGCCTTCATACCGCTCGAGCCGCGCCAATGTCTCGGTCATCACGGCGACCGGCGACAGCTCTTTCGTGCGGTACAGCTCGATCAGCCGGGTCGCCGGCAGAAACGCGATGTCGTTAGGCATCGCCCATCTCCTGTTGCGTAGGATGGGTTGAGCACAGCGAAACCCATCGTGGTAATGGCGCCGAAGCTGATGATGGGTCTCGCTGCGCTCAACCCTTCATGTTGTCGTCACCAAATTGATCAGGTTCTCGCCGGCAACGAAGCGCCGCAGGTTCTCGGCGACCTCGTCCCAGCGGCGCCGCACCATGCCGTCAGTCCAGCCCGAGCAATGCGGCGTCATGATGACGTTGGGCAGCTCGTGGAACGGCAGAGGCGAGCCGCGCCGGTTCGGCTCGGCAGCATTCGGATACTGCCACCACACGTCGAGCGCGGCGCCGGCAATCGTGCGGTCGCGCAGCGCGGTGTATATCGCGTTCTCGTCGATGATCGGGCCGCGGGCGATATTGACGAGAAACGCCGTCGGTTTCATCAACCCGAGCCGGCGGGCGTCGATCAGGCTCTCGGTCTCGGCGCCCAGCGCGGCGCAAATCGCGACGAAATCGCACTCCGGCAGCATTCGGTCGAGCTCAGCGAGCGGCCAAACCCGCTCGACTCCGGCCGTTGGCGCGCGCGGCGAGCGGTTGGCGGCGACGACCCGGACGCCAAACGCCGCCGCCCGCGTCGCGACCTCGCCTCCGACCCGCCCGAGGCCGACGATCCCGAGTGTCTTGCCGCGCAGTTCGCCGTGCGGCGCGCCGCTCTCGACCCAGCTCGGCGCCCACGAACCGCGTTCGCGAAACCCGCCCTCGATGTCGCGGAACCGGTGCGCCCACACCAGCATCGCCATCAGCACGTATTCGGCGATCGCGGTCTCATGGCCAAAGGCGTTGCACACCGCTGTCCCCTTCGGCAGCGCCGCGAGGTCGAACAGCTCGACCCCGGTCGCCACCGACTGCACCAGCCGGACCCGCGGCGCCGGCGGGTAGTCGGCGCGCCAGTGATTGCTGACGAGGATGTCGGCGTCGGCCGCCACATCGGCGTGGCGCCCGAGTTCATGCGGGTCGGCGAGAACAACGCTCTCCAAGCCAATTGGCAGCTCCACCCTGATGCCGTCGTAGGTATCAGCGGCGACATTGCCGAGAAATAGCGCCTTCATCACGTTACCTTTATCATCGTAGGGCGGGTGGAGCGCAGCGCACCCGGCAATGAATCGCGTGTGCCGGCCGGTTTCGCTTCGCTTCACCCGCCCTACCGGTCACGCCTTCACCGTGTATCGAGCGAGAAAATCCTCGCGCACCGTGATGCCGAGGCCGGGGCGGTCGGGCACCGCGATCATGCCATCTTCGACCGGGAAATCCTCCTCGACGAGGTCGTGCAGCAGCGGGTTGGCGCCGAGCGAGTATTCGACGATGAAGCCGGCCGGAGAGGCGGCGGCGACGTGGAGGCCGGCGGCAAAGGCCGGCGCGCCGGCCCATAGATGCGGCGCCAGCTTCAGGTTGAAGGCGCTGGCCAACGCCGAGATGCGCATCGCCTCGGTGATGCCGCCGCAGATCGCGAGGTCGGGCTGCATGATATCGACCGCCTGCAGCACCGCCAGATCGCGGAAATCGTGGCGGGTGAACTCGCTCTCGCCCGACGCGATCGGGATATCGGTCGCGGCGCGAACCTGCGCCTGTCCGGCCTTGTCGTCGGCGGTCACCGGCTCCTCGAACCAGGCGAGATTGCAGTCCTCGACGAGCCGGCAGAAGCGCTTCGCCTCGGCCACCGAGAACGTGCCGTGCGCGTCGCACATCAGCCCCACTTCCGGCCCGAGGGCTTCGCGCGCTGCGTGCACGCGCGCGGCCGAATGGCGCGGATCGCCGTCGATGATGCCGACCCGCATCTTGACCGCGCCGAAGCCGCCTTTGGCAATATAGCCGAGCAGCTGCTCGCCGATTTCCTCCGGCCCGGCCCAGCCGCCCGAGGCATAGGCCGGCAGCCGCTCGGCGCGACGGCCGCCGAGCAGGCGCCAGACCGGCTGCCCCAACGACTTGCCGAGAATGTCCCACAGCGCGCAATCGATGCCGCTGATCGCCGATACCGTGATGCCGCGCCGCCCGAGTACCGGAAAGACGCGCCCTTCGCGCAATGCATAGTGGCCGCGCGTGCCGCTGTAGAGCGTCTCCCACAGCCGGGTAATGTCGCGCGGGTCCTCGCCTTTGAGGAGCGGCGCGAACTCCTCGTTGATCATGCAGGTCAAGGCCTGGTTCTGCGCCATGCCGCCGACCTGCGCCTTGGCTTCACCCCAGCCGGTGATCCCGCATGCGGTCTCGATGCGCACCAGCGTGCCGTCGAACGACAATGTGCGACCGAAATCGCTCGTGTGCTGCCGCTCGTGCGGGATCGGGATGTGCACCCAATTGGCCTGCACGGATTTGATCTTCATGGCATTGCTCCGGCGAGCATTCATCATGTCTATGACGCCGGGCCGCTGACGCCGGCCTCGGCGAAGGTCGCCATGCCCGAATGGCAGGCGGCGGCAGCTTTCAGGATCGACAACGCCAAGGTGGCGCCCGACGCCTCGCCCAGGCGCATGCCGAGATCGAGCAATGGCGGCTTGCCGAGCCGATCGAGCAGCCGCCGGTGCCCGGGCTCGGCCGAGACGTGGCCGGCAACGCAATGGTCGAGCGCGCGCGGATCGGCGGCGTAAAGCACCGCGGCGGCGGCGCCCGCGCAGAAGCCGTCGAGCACGACCGGCACCCGCCCCATTCGCGCGGCCAGGATCGCCCCCGCCATCGCGGCGAATTCAAGGCCGCCGAGGCGGCGCAGTACATCGAGCGGGTCGGCGGCGTGCGATTTGTGGCGGGCCACCGCCGCGGCGACGACTTGGCGTTTGTGATCGAGCGCGGCGCCTGCAACACCGGTCCCCGGCCCGGTCCAATCGCCCGCGTCGCCGCCGAACAGCGCCAGGCACAGCGCCGCCGCAACCGTGGTGTTGGCGATCCCCATCTCGCCGACCGCCAGCGCATCGATCCCCGGCTCGACCGCCATCATGCCGTACGCGACGGCGCGGGCGCATTCCTCCTCGTTCATCGCGGGCGCCTCGACGATGTCGGCGGTCGGCTGGTCGAGGTTCATCTCGTAGACCCGGAGGTCGGCATCGACGGCGCGGCACAGCTGGTTGACCGCGGCGCCGCCGGCGACGAAGTTCTGCACCATCTGGGCGGTGACCGCGGCCGGATAAGCCGAGACGCCGCGCACCGCGACCCCGTGGTTGCCGGCAAATACGACCGTGCGCGGATGGTCGAGCCGCGGCGGATGGCGTCCCTGCCACGTCGCCAGCCAGGCCGCCAGCCCTTCGAGACGGCCGAGCGCGCCTGCAGGCTTGGTCAAATGCGCCTCGCGAGCCGCCGCCGCGGCACCGGCGTCGCGGTCAGCATCGGGTAGATGCGCCAGCAGCGCGCGGATTTCGTCGAGGCTGGCGGCGATCTCGGGCATCGCGTCAGCCCGCCGGCCGGGCGCGGTGATCGGCCAGAACGTGGGCGATCGC
>DATEKP010000389.1:0-2333 GCA_035277405.1 Allostellaceae bacterium
AGAGCCGGCGCCGTGGCCGAGCCCGGCGGTGATGATGATCGCGGCGGCGGTTCCCTTGGCGGCGGCGTCGCGCACGACTGCGGCGACTGCCGGCGGCGGCACGGCAATGACGGCGATGTCGGGCGTGCCGGGCAGCGCCGCATAGGATTTTACCGCGGCGACATCCTCGATGCTGTCGTAATGCGGATTGACGAGATGAATTTCGCCGCTAAATCCGCCGCTGCGCAGGTTTCTCAGGACCGCGCGGCCCGGCGACGTGTCGCGCGGGCTGCCGCCGATCACGGCCACAGATCGCGGCGCAAACAGCTGCGCGAGACGATAGGTCGACATTTCGGCTCCGGTGTGCGGCGTAGCGGTCCGATGCTGGGCGTCAACGCACCATATCCGCTCAACCATATTGCCTGGGCAGGCCGGGCGAAAAGGCGGTTTCCAAGTTCGATCCACATTATGGCCGCAGCGCGCGACCGGTCTATGTCAGTCGGGGGTCCGCTATGGTAGGCACGGCGAAGTGTGCGACTTGTTGGCGACGAAAGGCTGATCGATGCCGCACAGATTGTCGTGCTTGTCCGTGATTCTTTGCGCCGCCGTCGCCGCGCCGGCCCATGCTTGGGAGAAGCAATGGAACGAGGCGCCCGCGATCGAGGACTCATGTGTCGCCTACGATGCGCGGTATTCCGAAGCGCCGCTGTTTCGCATCGCCGCCAAAAGCCAGAACGAGAAGGTCTATTTCTTCTCGCGGAAGATTGCCTGCACGGAAGGATCGAGCTGCCCGGCGCGCATGAAAGCCTATCTGGTCGATGGCGACGTGGTGTTCGGCGGCCCGGAAGACAAGAATTTTCGCTGCATCTATTACGGGACCGCTAAAGGAAAGATCGTTGCCGGCTTTGTACCCGCCGACAATCTCGCACCCTTTGCCGAGGACCAGGAACTCAACCGGGATTTCCTGGCCGGGACCTGGAGCTACGATGGCAATCCCACAATCGCCATTGCGGCCGCGGGCGAAAAGGCGGTCAGGGCGGAGGGAGAGGCGTGGTGGCGGGGCCTCGGCGACTCGTATCATACCGGCAGCTTCAGCGCCGTGGCCGCCCCGGCGGGGAAAGAGATCACGTTTCGCGAAGGTGACGACGCGTATAGCTGCAAGGTCGATCTTCTGCGCCGCGGGCCATACCTCGTCGCCAAGGATAATTCCTATTGCGGCGGCATGAATGTCCGCTTCTCCGGCATCCTCATGAAGGTGCGTGGCGGCAAGTAAGCGCGCGTGCGTGCGGGCAGGAGGGCAAATTGGAGCCATCGCGCTCATGACCGTTTGCCGCGCCCGAGATAAAAATCGAGAGGCATGCATTGCCGCGCCGCGCGCTGCGGCGCGCCGATATTGCGCGGCGTGGCGGCGAGAATGTCCTGCCGCGTCTGCCAGGCCCGCCGATGCGGCACCTTGTCGAGCGCCAACGCCTTGGCGAGGCACGCATTGGCGTCGCCGCAGCAGCAGCGGTGGCGCAAGCAGCGCTTGAAACGACAGCTCCGCCACAGTTCGAACGCATCGCAATAGCGTTTTTGCTGCAACGCCTTTTCGGCCTCGAACCGCGCCGCATATTTCAGCTCTGCCGCAATCGCCGGTGCCGTCGGTTTGCGCATCGTCGTCTCCGTCTCGACGTTCCCTCCCCCCTTGTGGGGGAGGGTAGGGAGGGGGGTCCGCGTTATTGCGAGGAGCGTAAGCGACGACCCGTCTTCGCTCGCTCGGCGAGCTACGCCGGGTTTGAATCCGCCGAAGCGCGGAGCGCGTAGGCGGAAGCAATCCAGAGCGACGCCTCAGACTGGATTGCTTCGCGCCACCTTCGCGGCGCTCGCAATGACGAGCCGCTCTCGCGATGCGGCTCTCTAGTCCCTCTCCCCAGTGGGGAGAGGGTTGGGGTGAGGGGGTACGGAGTTCGAAATCAAACTTCCGAACCCCTCACCCGCTCGCTGCGCTCGCGACCTCTCCCCAACGGGGAGAGGTGACAATAAACAAACTCTCGTTCTCGCGGCGCGTCTTCGCGCCCGAGCTATGAAACGCCACGGTGACGCCGCTCTCTGACTCGTCACCACCGGGCTGAGGCGACGCGCCCGAGCGCCGGTGGAAGCGCTGTGCGAGCGAAGCTTTCGCATGGATGCCCGGCATAGGCGAGCTTCGCGACGCCGTTCTATGAACGGCTATGCCCGGGCATGACGAAGAAAAGTACGAACGAAAGAAAAGAGAAAAAAGAATCGGAGGCGAAACGCCGACAGACGCAAGGCTCTTCTGCCGTGGCTTACGGCCACGGCCGCGCCCCTCAGCGGAGGGGCGCACATCTATCGGC
>DATEKP010000390.1:0-3897 GCA_035277405.1 Allostellaceae bacterium
GGCGCCGATCACGGTGTGGATTTCGTCGATGAACAGGATCGTGCCGGGCTGCGCCTCTAACTCGGCCAGCACGGCCTTCAGCCGCTCCTCGAAATCGCCGCGGTAGCGCGTGCCGGCCAAGAGCGCGCCCATGTCGAGCGCGTAGATCGTCGCGTTGACCAGCACCTCCGGCACCTCGCGGCCGACGATGCGGCGCGCCAGGCCCTCGGCGATCGCGGTCTTGCCGACCCCCGGCTCGCCGACATAGAGCGGATTGTTTTTCGAGCGGCGGCACAGGATCTGGATCGTCCTCTCGACCTCGGCCTCGCGCCCGATCAGCGGATCGACCTTGCCGGCCTTGGCCTTCTTGTTGAGGTTGACGCAATAGGCGTCGAGCGCGTCGTGGCTGCGCTTCTGGCCTTTCTCGCCGCGCTCCTCCTCCTCGGCGCCCTGCACCCGGCGGGTCTCGGAGCGGCCCGGCGCCTTGGCGATGCCGTGCGAGATGTAGTTGACCGCGTCGAACCGCGTCATGTCCTGCTCTTGCAGGAAATAGACGGCATGGCTCTCGCGCTCGGCGAACATCGCCACCAGCACGTTGGCGCCGGTCACCTCCTCGCGGCCCGAGGACTGTACATGGATCGCGGCGCGCTGCAGCACGCGCTGGAAGCTCGCGGTCGGCTTCGCGTCGTCGCTGTGGTTGGAAACGAGATTGGTCAGTTCGTTATCAACATAGGCGAGGACCTCGCGGCGCAGGCGGTCGAGATCGACGCTGCACGCGCGCAAGACGGCGATCGCATCCTGGTCCTCGGTCAAGGCCAGCAGCAGATGCTCCAACGTCGCGTATTCGTGCCGCCGTTCGTTGGCGTGCGCCAGCGCCCGGTGCAGGGATTTTTCGAGGTTGCGTGAGAGCACGGCCGCTCCCTTCCTGACAAATTACGCGGTTAGTCCTTTTCCAACGTGCATTGCAGCGGATGTTGGTGCTGCCGGGCGAAATCCATGACCTGCGTCACTTTGGTCTCGGCGACCTCGTAGGTGTAGACGCCGCAGATGCCGACCCCGCGGCGATGCACGTGCAGCATGATGCGGGTCGCCTCCTGGCGGCTCTTCTGGAAAAACCGCTCCAGAATGTGCACGACAAACTCCATCGGCGTGTAGTCGTCGTTCAGCATTAAAACCTTGTACATCGACGGCTTCTTCGTCTTCGGCTTGGCCTTGACGATTACGCCGGTGCCGGGTCCTTCCTCGCCGCGTCTGCCGTTGTCGCTCATGTCTGTCCGCGTCGTGGGCCGAGCCGATGGGCGATGCTCCTGCCCGATGATATTGGCTTTGCCGGCATCGCGAAAAGCCCCTTCCTGGAGATAGAACGGCGAAGGCCGGCGATCCGCCACCCGATCCGGCTTACTCGGCGCGATAGGGACGGCTTAAGAGGCCGTCGATCATCAGATCGATCGCCAGCCCGCGATGCAGCACGCCATCGACCGCCGCGGTGATCGGCATGTCAACGCCGAGCCGCGCCGCCAGTGCCGCCACCGAGGCGGCGGTGGCGACCCCTTCAACGATCGAACGCCGTCCGGCCAGCGCCTCGGCAAGGCTGGCCCCGCGACCCAGGGCCGCGCCCAGCGCATGGTTGCGCGACTGCCCGCCGGTGCAGGTCAGCACGAGGTCGCCGAGGCCCGACAGGCCGCGAAAGGTTTCCGCCTTTGCTCCCTTGGCGAGGCCGAGCCTGCCGATTTCGGCAAGGCCGCGGGTGATCAGCGCGGCGCGCGCGTTGTCGCCGAGTCCCTTGCCCTCGACGATGCCGCAGGCGATCGCGATGACGTTCTTGACCGCGCCGCCGATTTCGACGCCGATCGGATCGTCGGACGAATAGGGGCGGAAGCGCGCGCTGCCGAGCGCCGCGACAAAGGCGCGGGCCAGCGCCGCATCGCGGCTGGCGATCGTGACCGCGGTCGGCAGGCCGCGCGCCGCCTCGGCCGCGAAACTCGGGCCGGACAGCACGGCGACCGGCGCATCCGGGCAGAGTTCCAAGGCGATCTCCGACATCGTGAGGAGCGAGCCGAGCTCAATACCCTTGGCGCATAGCAGCAGCGGCAGTCGGGACGCCGGCAGCGGCGCCGTTATCGCCACTACGCTGCGCAGGAATTGCGCCGGCACGACCAGCAGCGCCGCCTCGGCTCCAGCCAGCGCCGCCGCGATGTCGGCGGTCGCGCGGATCGCCGGGTCGAGCGCGGTTCCGGGCAGATAGACCGGGTTTTCGTGCCGCGAATTGATCTGCTCGACGAGCGCGGCGTTGCGCGCCCACAGCATGATTTCGGCGCCGGCCCGCGCCGCGATGCAGGCGAGCGCGGTGCCCCACGCGCCGCCGCCGATGATCGCCAGCCGCCTCACCGCGGCGGCTGCGAATCGAGCGGCCAGCGCGGCCGGACCGGCGCATCGAGCCCATCGACGAGGCCGAGGCGGAGGCGCTCGATGCCGGCCCACGCGATCATCGCGCCATTGTCGGTGCACAGCGCGGCGGGCGGCGCGACGAAGGCCAATCCGGCCGCTTCGGCGAGCGCGGCGAGGCGGGCACGCAATCGCCGGTTGGCCGCGACACCGCCGGCGGCGACCAGCGCATGGCCGTCGGGATGATTGCGGCGGAACCAGGAGAGCGCGTTGGCGGTGCGGTCGATCAGCGAATCGCAGATCGCCAGCTCGACGGCGGCGGCGAGGTCAGCGACGTCCTGCGGGCCGAGCGGGGCCGTTTCGGCCGCGGTTTGCCGCACCGCCGTCTTCAGCCCGGAAAACGAGAAGTCGCAGCCGGGGCGGCTCTTCAGCGGCCGCGGCAGCGCGAAGCGGCGCACATCACCGTCTTGGGCTGCGCGTTCGATCGCCGGCCCGCCGGGAAAGCCGAGGCCGAGCAGCTTGGCGGCCTTGTCGAAGGCCTCGCCGGCGGCATCGTCACGGCTGGTGCCGAGCTGATGGTAGCGGCCGATCCCTGCGCAGGCCAGGAGCTGCGTGTGGCCGCCCGAGACGAGCAGCAGCAGGTATGGGAACGCGATGTCGTGCGACAGCCGCACAGCAAGCGCGTGCGCCTCCAGGTGGTTGACCGCGACGAACGGCTTCCGCGCGGCCCAGGCGAGGCCCTTGGCGGCGGTCGAGCCGACGATCAGCCCGCCGATCAGCCCCGGCCCCGCCGCCGCCGCGATGCCGTCGAGCTGTGCGAGGCTGGTCTCGGCTTCCGCGAGCGCGTGCCGCACCAGATCGTCGATATGGTTGAGATGCGCGCGCGCCGCGATCTCCGGCACGACGCCGCCATAGGGCGCGTGCTCCGCGAGCTGCGAGCGGACCAGGTTGGCGCGGATGCACGGCGGCGCGCCGTCTTCGACAACCGCCACGGCGGTGTCGTCGCAACTCGTCTCGATGCCGAGGACAATCATCGGCAAAACATGGCGCGGAGCGCCGGCAGCGGCAACCGGGAGCGCGGACGCCCGCGGCCCCGCAGGCGGCGAGGAGCTACTGCCCTTCGGCGGCGGCCTCGTAGGTTTTCAGGACCTTGTCGGTCGGCGCCTCGATTTCGAGCAGTTTGACGCCGTAGCCCCACAGTTGGGCGGCGTAGCGCATCACCGAGCGACAGGTCTTCTCCTCGAGCAAGACGCCGTCGTGGACGTAATGCGCGAGGATCAGGCAGCGGTCGCCGGTCAGGTCGACATCGACCACCTGCACGTCTGGCTCGCGCCGCGACAGGTCGTACTGCTTGGAGAGCGCGCTGCGGATGCGGCGGTAGCCGACCTCGTCATGGATCGCTTCGACCCGCAGCGCCGGCTTGTTGCTGTCGTCGGCGATCTGGAAGATGCGGAACTGGCGGATCACCGCCGGGCTCAGATACTGCAGGATGAAACTCTCGTCGCGGTAATTGGCCCAGGCGTCGCGCAGCAC
>DATEKP010000391.1:0-7348 GCA_035277405.1 Allostellaceae bacterium
TTGCGCCGCTCCCAGCGCGATCGCCAGCGACGCCAGCACGACGACGGTCGCGTGGCCGAGCGAGAAGAAGAAGCCGGTCGCGGCCGCCGGTCGGCCGGCTTCGAGTAATTTGCGCGTCGCATTGTCGATCGCCGCGATATGGTCGGCATCGACCGCGTGGCGCAGGCCAAACGCGTAGGCGAGCGCCGCCGTGCCGAGCAGCACGGCGTCGCCGCCGAAGCTGCCCCACGCCCACAGCCACACGCCGGCATTGGCGGCGGCGAGCAGCGCGCAGCAAAGAACGGCACGGCAGCGTCCATCCGTCATGCGAAGGCCGCCTCGCGCGCTGCGGCGAGCCGGCGACGCAGCCAGTCGCACCACGCGCCGAGCCCTTCGCCGCTGCGCGCCGAGACCGCCAGCACCTCGGCCGCGGGGTTGGCCCTGCGCAGGTTGGCGAGGGCGCGCTCCCGGTCGAAATCGAGATGCGGCAGCAGATCGATCTTGTTCAGGATCACGAGGCCCGCCGCCCGGAACATGTGCGGGTATTTCACCGGCTTGTCCTCGCCCTCGGTGACCGAGAAGATCACGATCTTGGCGGCTTCGCCGAGGTCGAACAATGCCGGGCAGACGAGATTGCCGACATTCTCGATCATCGCCACGGCGCCCGGGCAGGGCCGCAGCTCGGCGAGGCCGCGCGCCACCATGCCGGCGTCGAGATGGCAGCCGGTGCCGGTATTGACCTGGACGACCGGCGCGCCGGCGCGGCGGATGCGCTCGGCATCGTTGGCGGTCGCCTGGTCGCCCTCGATCACGTAGAGCGGCGGCTCGCCCCTCAAATCGGCGATCGTGCGTTCGAGTAGCGTCGTCTTGCCCGCGCCGGGGGCGCTGACGAGGTTGAGCGCCAGAATCTCGCGGCCGGCGAACCAGCCGCGGTTCTTCTGCGCCAACAGGTCGTTCTTGGCGAGGATGCGCGTTTCCAGCTCAACCAGATTGGTCGGGGCATGGGTGTGGCTATGCCCGGGGCCGTGATCGTGGTCGTGCGGATGGCTGTGCGCGTGATCGTGATCATGGTCGTGATCTTCGCCGCAGCCGCAGATGGCGCACATCAGGCGGCCTCCTCCAGTTCGATGCTCTCGATCGTCAGCTCCTCGCCCTGGAGCCGGGTTAGCGCGAACGAGCCGCACCGGCACGCGGTCCACAAATCGGGCGTCGCAAATTCGCGGCCGCATTCCTCGCAGAGGGCGCGGCCCTCGGGTTCGACAATCGCCAGCGCGGCGCCGTCGAGCAGCGTGCCGCACGCCACCTCGTCGAAGCAGAAGCGGATCGCCTCGGGCATCGCGCCCGACAATTTGCCGATGACCAGCGTGACGCGCGCGACCCGCCGCCCGGCCGCGGCCTCCCCCGCCATCTCGACGATGGCGCAGGTCAGCGCCAGCTCGTGCATCAATACCCCCTAATGTCATTCCGGGGCGCGGACACAGTCCGCGAACCCGGAAGCCATGAACACCGCGCTCGCAAGTATCTGAAACCTCGTGTTCCTGGGTTCCGGGTCCGGCGCTATGCGCCGTCCCGGAATGACAGCGTGGGCTTCCTTCTTCATTGGCGCCTCAGCAAATCCGTGGCAGTTGCTCGCCGACCAGCATGTCGACGATGCGCCGGCCGCCGAGGGCGGTGCGCATTGTGACGCGGCCGGGGTCGCCGGCCTCGACGCGCCCGATCATCGCGGCGTCATGGCCGAGTGGGTCGCGGCGCAATGCGGCGAGCGCCGCCTCGGCCTCATCGGGCGGCACGATCGCGACAAGCTTGCCCTCGTTGGCGAGATAGAGCGGGTCGAGGCCGAGGATTTCGCAAAAACCCCGGACCGCCTCGCGCAACGGGGTGCGCGCCTCGTCGATGTTGATCGCGACCTCGGAGGCCTGGGCGAATTCGTTGAGCACGGTGGCGACCCCGCCGCGCGTCGCGTCGCGGATCGAGCGCGTGCCGGGTGCGGCTTCGAGCAATGCCGCGACAAGGCGATGGAGCGGTGCGGTGTCGCTTTCGATCGGCGTGTCGAGTGCCAGATCGCCGCGCGCCGCCAGGATCGCGGCGCCATGATCGCCGAGCCAGCCGTTGACCAGAACGCAATCGCCGGGTTGCGCGCGATCGGCCCCGAGGCGCACCTCAGGCGGGATGACGCCGATGCCCGAAGTCGTCACGAACAGCTTGTCGCAGGCGCCTTTCGGCACGACCTTCGTGTCGCCGGTGACGATCGCGACGCCGGCCTCGCGCGCCGCCGCGGCCAGCGAGGCCGCCACCCGGCGCAGCAATTCGACCGGCAGCCCCTCCTCGAGGATGACCGCGCAGGACAGATAGAGCGGCCGCGCCCCGCCGACCGCAAGATCGTTGACCGTGCCGTTGACCGCCAGCCGGCCGATATCGCCGCCGGGAAAGAAGAGCGGATCGACGACATAGGAATCGACCGTGAATGCGAGCCGCCCGCCGGCGCGCGCGAGCGCCGCCCGGTCGAGCCGGGCCTGGTCTTCGAGCGGCGCCAGCACCGGGTTGTCGAAGGCGCGGACGAACACGTCCTCGATCAGATCCTTCATCGCCTTGCCGCCGCCGCCATGGGCGAGCGTGACGGTTGGCGCGGAGACGCGGGCGAGCGTCCTCATGCCGCGCCCGCTTGCGCTCGCCGCACCCCGCCATACTGGTAGTAGGCGGCGCAGGCGCCTTCCGAGGACACCATCAGCGCCCCCAGCGGCTGCTCGGGCGTGCAGGCGGTGCCGAACACCTTGCACTGCCACGGCTTGATGACGCCCTTCAGCACCTCGCCGCACTGGCAGGATTTCGGATCGGCGATCCTGGCGTTGGGCACGGCGAATTTGCGCTCGGCGTCGAACGCTGCATAGCGGTCGCGGATGCGCACCCCCGAGCGGTCGATCGAGCCGAGCCCGCGCCATTCGAAAAACTCGCGCAGTTCGTAGATCTGGGCGACCGCGCGCAACGCCGGCGAATTGCCAGCCTCCGGCACGATCCGGGCATACTGGTCTTCGATTTCGCAGCGCCCCTCGGCGAGCTGCCGCAGCACCATCCAGATCGATTGCAGGATGTCGAGCGGCTCGAAGCCGGAGATGACCAGCGGCTTCTTGTAATGCTCGGCGACGAAGCGGAACGGCGCCGCGCCGACCACCATCGACACATGCCCCGGCCCGAGAAACCCGTCGAGCTGCATGTCCGGGCTGTCGAGCACCGCCTTGATCGTCGGCACGATCGTGATGTGGTTGCAGAACAGCGAGAAGTTGCCGATGCCCTCGGCCTCGGCGCGAAGCACGGTCAGCGCCGTCGACGGCATCGTCGTCTCGAAGCCGATCGCGAAGAACACGACTTCGCGGTCCCGGTTCTTGCGCGCGAGCGCCAGCGCGTCCAAGGGCGAATAGACCATGCGCACGTCGGCCCCGTCGGCCTTTGCCTGCAACAGGCTCTTCCGCGATCCCGGCACGCGCATCGCATCGCCGAACGTCGTGAAAATGACCTCGGGCCGCTCGGCGATCGCGATGCAATCGTCCACCCGCCCCATCGGCAATACGCAGACCGGGCAGCCTGGCCCGTGGATCAGCTCGATCTCCGGCGGCAGCATCGCCTCCAGGCCGTAGCGGAAGATCGAATGGGTATGGCCGCCGCACACTTCCATGATCGCCAATGGCCGCGCGAGGCTGCTCTGCGCCAACAGCCGCTCGATTTCGGCGATCAACGCCGCCGCCTTGGCGCGGTCGCGGAACTCGTCGACGTATTTCATCGCCCGCCCCCGCCCGCTGCTGCGCCCCTGTCGTCGGCGAGCAGCGTGTGCACGAGGTCCCACAGGATGTGGTAGGCGGCGACGTGGCACTCCTGAATGCGATGGATCGAGCTGGAGGGCACGATGAGGCAGTGATCGACCGTGCCGGCGCGCTGCATCGCGCCGCCGTCGCCGCCGGCGAGGCCGATCGTCACGAGGCCGAGTTCCTTTGCCTTGGCGAAGGCGGCGACGAGGTTCGGCGAGTTGCCGCTGGTCGAGACGCCGATCAGCCCGTCGCCGGGCCGCCCCTGCGCCACGATCTGGCGCACGAAGACATGCTCGAAGCCAACATCGTTGCCAACCGCGTCAGCTCGCGACATCGGCGGTCAACGCGATCGCGGCCAATGCCGGCCGTCCGGTCGTCACCGGATGGGTGACCTCGACCGCGATATGCGCGGCGTCGCACGACGACCCGCCATTCCCCATCGCGAACAGCCGGCCGCCGCGGCGATAGACGCCGGCGACCGCATGCGCCGCGGCGACCAGCGCCGCGCCCTGCTCGGCGAAGAACCGGGCGTTGGTGTCGCGCGAATCCGCCGCCTTGGCGGCGACCGATTCGAGCAGTGCCGCGTCGAGCCGACGCGCGTCCGGCGCCCGGCCGTGCAGGAATGGGTAGAGCTGTTCGAGGATCGCGTCGCTGCCCACGGTTCGATTACCCGCCATCCGGACCGCCGGCCAGGGCCATCATCTCGGCCTGCTGCTCGCCAAGTTCGGCGAGGATCGCCAGCGTCTTTTGCGCCTCTTCTTCGTCGATGCGGCTCATCGCGAAGCCGACATGCACCAGCACCCAATCGCCGAGGCAGGTTGCAAACGGGTGGTCGTCGTCGATGATGCAGACAAGGTTGATCTGTCGCCTGACGCCGCACACATCGACTGTCGCCAGCGCCGCCTCGGCGTCGTCGAGGCTTACGATCCGGCCGGGGATGCCGAGGCACATCAGGCCGCTCCTCCGATCAGCCGCGCCGCCGCCACCGCCGCCTGGCCAAGTGCGAGGCCGCCGTCATTGGCCGGCACCGCCGCATGGCTCAGCACCGTCAATCCGCGCGCCTCTAGCCGGCCGATCACCGCCGTCAGCAGCACCGCGTTCTGAAAACACCCGCCCGACAGCGCGACGGTGTCGGCGCCGCGAACGCGCGCCAGCCGCGCCGCCATTTCGGCGACCGCGTCGGCAAGGCCGTTATGAAAGCGCGCCGCGATCACGCCGGCTGGCAAGCCGGCTGCGATATCGCCGAGCAACGGCTGCCAAATGGCCGCCGGATCGATCAGCGACGCAACCCTCTCCCGCAATGCGGGAGCGGGGGGACCAAGCGCAGAGCGCTTGGTGGGTGAGGGCATCGACGCCGCACCGCCGGTCGCCCCCTCACCCCAACCCTCTCCCCCGATGGGGGAGAGGGGGTGCAACAGCGGAAAAGGATAGCCCTCGCCGGTTCGCAGCGCGTCCGCGCAGACCAGCGCTTCGAGGCGCATTGCCGCTTCGCCCTCGTAGGCCTGGCGCGCGAGGCAGAGGCCGAGCGCGGCGGCGACCGCGTCGAACAGCCGACCGCACGACGAGGCCGGCGGTGCGTTGATGCCGGCCGCGATCATGCGATCGAGCAGCGCCAACGGCCGCTTCGCCAGATCGCGAACGACATCGAGCGCGCCGAAGCGGCCCAGCAATTCCGGCCACGGCATCGCCCGCCGCAGCTGCGCGTAAAGATTGCGCCACGGCCGCGGATCGCCGCGGCGCCACCAGGGAGCGGTACCGGCGCCAGCGCGGCGAGCCGCTTATATCCGCGATAATCGGCCAGCAGAAATTCGCCGCCCCAGATCGTGCCGTCATCGCCCCAGCCGAACCCGTCAAGCGCGATGCCGAGCACCGGCGCTGCCACCAGCGGCCGCCCGTTCTCGGCGAGGCAGGCGGCGATATGCGCGTGATGGTGCTGCACCTCGATCAGCGGCAGCGCCGCCATCGCCCGTTCCCGCGCCAGCTTGGCCGACAGGTATTCGGGGTGCATGTCGGCCGCCAGCGCGGCGGGCCGGTGCTCGAACAGATCGCCGTAAAGGCTGAGGTTGCGGCGATAATCGGCGAACGCGGCCGGGTGTTCGAGATCGCCCTGGTGCTGCGACAGGATCGCCTGGCCGTCCTTGACAAGGCAGAACGTTGCCTTCAACTCGCCGCCGAATGCCAGGATTTCCGGCGCCGCCGCGAACCCCGCCGGCAACGCGATCGGTGAGGGCGCGTAGCCACGGGCGCGGCGGATCAGCCGCGGCACCCCGCCGACCACGCGCACGACCGAATCATCGACCCGGCCGGCGATGTCGCGGTCGTGCGTCAACGCATGCCGCGCGATGCTGGCCAGCCGCTCGGCCGCGTCGGTATCGTCGATCGCCTGCGGCTCGTCCGACAAATTGCCGCTGGTCATGACGACCGGATGATCGAGCTCGTCGAGCAGGAGCAGGTGCAGCGGCGTCGTCGGCAGCATGAAGCCGAGCGTCGCGAGGCCCGGCGCCACGGCATCGGGCAGGCGTTCGGGGCCGGTCGCCGGCACGAGCACGATCGGCGCTGCCGGACTGGTCAATTCCCGCTCCTCGACCGGGCCGAGCGTGCAATAGCGCCGGATCGTCGCCAGGTCGCGCGCCATCAGCGCGAACGGCTTGGCGTCGGGCCGTTTGCGTTGCCGCAGCCGCGCGACAGCCTCGACGTCGGTTGCATCGCAGGCCAGCTGATAGCCGCCGAGGCCTTTGACGGCGACGATCTCGCCCTCGCGGATCAGCCTTGCCGCCACGGCGATCGGATCGCCGGCGACAGGTGCCCGCTCCGGCCATGTGATCAGCGCGAGGCGCGGGCCGCATGCCGGGCAGGCGATCGGCTCGGCGTGAAAGCGCCGGTCGGCCGGATCGCGGTACTCCGCCATGCAATCCGCGCACAGCCGAAAGGCGGCCATCGTCGTGCGGGCGCGGTCGTAGGGGATGCCGCGGACGATGCTGAGCCGCGGCCCGCAATGCGTGCAATTAGTAGCGCCGGCGCCGCGCGCCCGGTTCGCGCAATTCGGCGGCGCAGGCGGCGCAGACCGCCGCGTCGGGCGTCACCTCGGTATGCGCCGCGCCGGCGCCGCTTGCGGCGATATGGAACCCGGCCGGCAGCCTTTCCGAGAGGGCGTGCCGCTCGATGCGGTCGATGCGCGCCAAGGGCGGCGGCTCGGTTTCCAGCCGCGCGAGCAGCGCATCGATCTGGCGCGTGCTCCCGGCGGCGCGGATCACGACGCCGCTGCCGTCGTTCAGCACCTCGCCGTCGAGCCCCAATTCGCGCGCGAAACGCCACACGGTCGGGCGGAACCCGACCCCCCGCACCCGCCCGCGCACGCGGATCTCGACCGCGACCGCGTCTATCCCGGCGGCCGCCGCCACGCCCGCCTCACATGCTGCTCATGCGGAAATGACGAATGAGGTCCGGCACCTGCGACAGCACGATGCCGAGAAACAGCGCGCCGAGCGTGATGCCGGCGATGCGGCAGCCGGTCATCGCGCGCGGCTGATTGCGCCAGGGTTCGATCGCATTGGCCATCAGGCAGCCTC
>DATEKP010000392.1:0-3338 GCA_035277405.1 Allostellaceae bacterium
GGCTGCGCGTCGCCGCCGCCAAGGCCGGCCCCGATTATATCGACCCGGGTTTTCACGCGGCGGCGGGCGGCGGCCCCTGCGTCAACCTCGACCCATGGGCGATGCGCCCGGCGACGCTCGCCGGCTTGGTCGGGGCCTCAGAGCGGCATCCGCTCTGGTGCGACCACCTTCCGTCACCCCCGCGAAAGCGGGGGTCCAGGGGCGACCGCCCGTCGCTTGCCCTGGATTCCCGCTGGCGCGGGAACGACGATACTCTTTGTTCGCATACCGCCGAGATCGTGCTGTGCGAAGGCGTCATGGGGCTGTTCGACGGTACCGGGCCGGACGGCGAACAAGGCTCGACCGCGGCGCTCGCCCGGCTCACCGGCTGGCCCGTCGTGCTGGTGGTCGATGCGCGGCGGCAGGGCGCCTCGGCCGCGGCATTGGTCGGCGGCTTCGCGCGCCACGATCCGGCGGTGCGACTGGCCGGAATCATCTTCAACCGCGTTGCCGGGGCGCGGCACCGCGCGCTGCTCGAAGCCGCGATGGCGCGCCATTTGCCCGACATCCCATGCCTCGGCGCGGTGCCCGACGATCCGGCGCTGATGCTGCCCGAGCGCCATCTCGGCCTCGTTCCGGCGCGCGAGAGCGGCGCGGCAGCCGAGGCCGTCATCGTCCGCGCCGCTGAGGCTATCGGCGAGGCGCTCGATGTAGACCGGCTCGTCGCGCTCGCCCGCCCGGCATCGCTCACCGGCGAGAAGACAGCGCCGTTGCCGCCGCTCGGCGCGCATATCGCGGTGGCGCACGACGATGCATTCCTGTTCTCCTACCCGGCGATTTTGCACGGCTGGCGGCGGCAGGGGGCTGAATTGTCGTTCTTCTCGCCGCTGGGTGACGAAGCGCCAAATCCGGCGGCCGACGCCGTCTTCCTTCCCGGTGGCTATCCCGAACTGCATGCCGGCCGGCTCGCCGCGTGCGGAGGATTCATCGCCGGGTTGCGGCGCGCCGCCGGTTTGGGCGCGACGATCTACGGCGAGTGCGGCGGCTACATGGCGCTCGGCGAAAGCCTGACCGACGCCGACGGGCGGGCGCACCGCATGGCCGGGCTGCTGCCGCTGGAGACGAGCTTCGCCGCGCGCCGCCTGCATCTCGGCTATCGGCAGGCGACGCTAATGCAAGCGGGGCCGCTCGGCCCGGCCGGCGCGCACTTTCGCGGTCACGAGTTCCATTACGCAGCGACGGTCGCCGCCGAAGGCGAGCCGCTGTTTGCGCTCAGCGATGCGTGCGGCGATGATCTCGGGCCGAGCGGACTGCGGCGCGGCACGGTCATGGGGTCGTTCATTCATTTGATCGACCAAGCCGACTGAGAGGAGGAGCCGAGATGCCGATCACCGAGCTCAGCATCGCCGCGATAGAGCCGTTTGCCGACGGGCAGGCGTTCGGTGCCGCCGGACCTTATGTCCGCGTCAAAGGGGTGGCGCGCGGCACGCTCGATCCGAAAGCGGCGGAGAACGCCGGGATTGTCGATCTCGACAAAGCGCCGACCAATGCCGCCGGCCTCGTCGAATACGCGACCGATTTCTTCATGCTGCGGCCGCAGCAGCCGGCGCGAGGCAGCGGTATCCTGGTCTACGACGTGACTAACCGCGGCGCCAAACGCATCTTCACATTGTTGGACGACGTTCCGGCGACAGATGTCGAGGCGGTCAACGACCCGAAGAGCGCGCGCGACGCCGGCCTCGGCTTTCTGCTCGGGCGCGGCTACACGATCCTGTGGTCGGGCTGGGACCCCGACGCGCCGCGCGCCAATCACGGTCTCGGCGCCGAGTTTCCGGTGGCGCAGGAAAACGGCCGGCTGATCGCCGGCCGTATCCGCGACGAATTCCACATCGGCACGCGCCGCCCGGCCGACGGCAGCCAGCACCGTCTACCCTATGCCGCCGCGACTCTTGAGCAGCCGGCCGCCCGCCTCGCCGTGCGCGATCGCGAGCGCGACCCGCGCGCGGAAATCCGGCGTGGTGAATGGGAATTCGTCGATGCGCGCACGATCCGCCTGCTGCCGGAGGGCCGCAAATTCGGTCCGTTCCGCATCTACGAGCTGTGGTACGAGGCCGTGGCGCCGAAGGTGCTTGGCATCGGCTTTGCCAGCGTGCGCGACCTCGTGTCGCTGCTGCGCCACGACGGCAGCGAGGCCGGCGACATCCGCCACGCGCTGGCCTTCGGCGTATCGCAGAGCGGGCGCTTTCTGCGCCACTTCCTCGACCTCGGCATGAATACGGACGGGGAGGGGAGGCAGGTGTTCGACGGCGTGCTGAGCCACGTCGCCGGCGCCGGCAAGGTGTTCGCCAATCACCGTTTCGGCATGCCGGGCCGCACCGCGACGCAGCATGAGGACCGCCTCTACCCGGAAAACTGGTTCCCGTTCGCGATCGCCGCGACCACCGACCCGTTCAGCGGGCGCGACGGCGGGATTCTGGCGGGGCAGAGCAGCCCCAAGGTCATCGAGACCAACAGCTCGACCGAGTACTGGCAGAAGGGCGCCTCGCTGATCCACACCGATCTCGGCTGGGGCGGCGATCTGTTCCCGCAGCGCGACAGCCGCGTCTACCTGATCGCCGGTACCCAGCACGGCGGCCGCCCCGGCGTCGATCCGCGGCCCGGCCCGTGCGTCAACCCGCGCAACCCGCACAGCGCGACGCCGGCATTGCGGGCGCTGTTCGTCGCGCTCGAGGAATGGGTCACGAAAGGCATTGAACCGCCGGCGAGCCGGGTGCCGTCGATCTCGATGGGCACCGCGGTGCCGGCCGAGTCGGTCCGCCTGCCGCGGGTCAAGGGGTTCGCCCACCCGCCTGGCGCCAACCGCATCCTCGCGCCGGTCAATTGGGTCGATCCGCCGGATGCGGCAGCCGCGGCGGCCTACGACACCTACGTCTCGGACGTCGATGAGGACGGCAACGAGGTCGCCGGCATCCGCCTGCCGCCGATCGCCGTGCCGCTCGGCACCTACACCGGCTGGAACGTCTACAACGCGCAGCCCGGCGAGTTGGCCGACCGCGACGGTTCGCTCATTCCGTTCGCGCGTACCCGCGCCGAACGCATGGCGGCCGACGACCCGCGCGACTCGCTCGAGGAACGCTACGGCAGCCGTGCGGCTTACGTAGAAAAAGTCCGTGCCGCCGCCGCGGCATTGGTCGAGGAACGCCTGCTGCTGCCGGCCGACGCCGACACGTTCGTCAAGGCCGCCGAGAACTGCGACGCATTCTGAGGCGGCCCGTAGAGCGGGTGAATCCCGGCGAAGCCGGGAGCAGCCGCCGACGGGGCACCCGGCATCGGCGAGTTGCGCTGCGCTCCACCCGCCC
>DATEKP010000393.1:0-2139 GCA_035277405.1 Allostellaceae bacterium
GGCCGCATCGATCACGACGCAGCGGCCGGGATCGGACCGGGCGATTTCGAGAAATCCGTCGCGCAGCCGCTGGTGGAAGTCGCGCGCAAGCTGCTCGAAACGGTCGGCGATCGTCGAACGCCGTCCCGCGCGCGCCAGCCCCTCCGCAACCGGCAAGTCGAGGATCAATGTCAGATCGGGCTTGAAGTCGCCGATGGTAAAGCGTTGCAGAGCATTAAGCTCGGGTAGCGGCAATCCGCGGCCATGGCCCTGGTAGGCGATCGTCGAGTCGGAGAAACGGTCGGCGACGACCCAGGTGCCGGCGGCAAGCGCCGGCCGGATCATGCGCTCGACATGGTCGCGCCGCGCCGCGTTCAGCAGCAGCGCCTCGCATTGCGCGTCCCAGCGCCCGGCATCCCCTTCGAGCAGCAGGCGGCGGATGTCCTCGGCGCCGGGCGACCCGCCCGGCTCGCGGGTGCGCTCGGCGGCGATGCCGGCGCGCTGCAGGGCGGCGACGAGGAGCGCGGTCTGCGTCGATTTGCCGGCCCCCTCCCCGCCCTCGACCGTGATCAAGCGGCCGCGCGCCGCCGGCGGGGGAGACGGCGCGCTCAGTGCCGATCGCCCCAGATCAGGTGGGCGGCGACGATCGCCATGCGCCCGAACGGCCCGATGCGCGGCACATCAGCGGCGGCGTAGAGCGGCGCCTCGACGGTCGCCATGTTCGGCGCGCCGGCGACGAGCTTGCCGACCCGCTGCCCCTTCTCGACCGGCGCCGGCACCGGCTGTGCGTATTCGACGCTCACCTTCAGATCCTTGCGCGACTTGCGCGCCATCGTCACCACCACATCTTTGCCGACGGTCAGCGGCACCTTCGCCGCGGTGCCGAGCCATACCCCGGCATCATCGACCTTGTCGCCGGCGCTGAACAGCTTGTAGTTGTTGAACTCGCGGAACGCCCATTCGGCCAGCCGCTCGCCTTCCTCCGCGCGTGCCTTCATCGTCGGCAGGCCGTTCAGCACCAGGATCACCCTTCGGTCGCCGCGGTGCAGCGACGCCAACAGGCTGTACCCCGCCTCCTCGGTGTGCCCGGTCTTCAGCCCGTCGGCCCCGAGGTCCTTGTAGAGCAGCGGATTGCGATTGCCCTGCTTGATGTTGTTGAAGGCGAATTCCTTCTCTGCATAGTAGTGATAATACTCGGGAAAATCCTCGATCGTGCGCAAGGCGAGCGTCGCCAGATCGCGCGCGGTCGAATAATGGTCGGGGTTGGGCAGCCCGTCGACGTCGGCGAAGTGGCTGTTGGTCAGCCCGATTTGCTTCGCCTTCTCGTTCATCCGATCGACAAAGGCCTCTTGGCTGCCTGCCAGCCCTTCGGCCAATACGACGCAGGCGTCGTTGCCCGACTGCACGATCATGCCTTGCAGCAGGTCGTCGATCGATATACGGCCGCCGAGCGGCACGAACATCTTCGATCCCTGAGTGCGCCAGGCCGCCTCGCTGACCGGCAGCTGGTCGGTCAGCTTGGCCTTGCCCTTCTTCAGCATGTCGAACACGACATAGGCGGTCATCACCTTCGACAGCGAGGCGGTCGGGATGCGCTGGTCGGCGCCTTTGTCGAGCAGCACGGCGCCGGTGTCGGCTTCGAGGATGAAGGCATGGCTCGCCTCGGTGTCGATCGGGCCGACCACCGGCATGGCCGGCGCCGGTGCCTCCTTGGCGGGAGTGCGGTGGGGCGCCGCGGGATGCCGCGGCTTTGCCGCCGTCGCCGGTACGACGAGCGCCACGATGAGCAGGATCGCGAAAAACCCGGTCACCCGATCGAACCAGCGCAACTGCATGGCTGCCTCTGACCTCCGGCCGGGTGCGGGCCGCGTTGCGGCGCTACTCCTCGACGACGCGGGCTCCCGGATAGCCGCGTTCGATGACCTTGCCCAACAATAGCGCCGCAGCGACCGCATCGCGCAACGGGCCGAGCCGGACCCGGTAGAGCGGTGCGCCGCGGCCGGCGGTACGCACGATTTCGACGCTGCCGAGCGCGGCGATGCGGGCGCGCACGCGCTGCGCGTTCTCCGGCTCGGCAAACGCCCCGGCCTGGATAAAAATCCGGCCGGTGCCGCGCGTCGCGGCTGCACTCGGCCGCTCGAGAAAGCGGAAATGCGCGGG